>CAMAUE010000022.1 GCA_945861245.1 Singulisphaera sp. GP187 | reverse complement strand
TCATGAGAGACATCCGTGAGATCAGCAACCGACCTCTGCATGTCAGAAAGCGACGTACAGCAAGTCGATGGCCATGACTCACAGATATGGAGAAGGCCGCTATAGCGCAAGCCCCTCAAACTGCCCAGTTATGCGCGCTGGCCGTGGTTGCGCGGCGTCGTCCACCCGACGACCGCCATGCCGACATTCGTCCAACTCGCCGACCCGGAATTTGGGGGGGAATACGAAGAAGCACGCGGTCGCTACTACGTGGGAAACTCACCCGGCTTACTGGGGCCAGCGTATGCTCCCTTCGATCCGTCGCGGGAAGGCGATCTGCGAAGCAACATGACCCTGCGCATGCCCATCGATCGCTTGACCGATCGGCGCACGTTGCTGAATGCTCTCGACAGTCTGCAACACGGGCTGGACGTGAACGGCCGAATGGCGACTCACGATGTCAATCGGCGACAGGCATTTGACGTGATCCTCGGCCAATGTAGCGATGCATTTGACCTGTCCAAGGAAAGTCCGCGGATACTCGAACGATATGACACACGGCATATCACCGTCGGCTTTTCGGGCAGCAACCGCAGCGCGAATTATCGGGACCATCCTTCGCCGTTGGGTAGACACCTGTTGCTCGCACGCCGCCTGTGTGAGGCGGGTTGCGGCATGGTAACCATTAACAATCCCGCCTGGGATTCGCATGGCGACGGAGTTCACCCAGGTGTCGTCTACACCATGGAACACGAAGCCCGAGCTGTGGATCATGCCGTCACCGTTTTTCTTGAGGATGTCGCCCAGCGCGGCTTGTCGGAGAAGATACTGCTCGTCATCACGTGTGAATTTGGCCGCACCCCGCGAATCGATCGCAATGGCGGCCGCGACCACTGGCCAGGCCTTTGTCCGTTGGTCCTGGCGGGCGGCGGCTGGCGCATGGGGCAGGTCATCGGACGTTCAGACTCCCGAGGCGAACGACCCAACAGTGATCCGATCACCCCCAGAAATCTCTTGGGGACGATAATGCAGACTTTGTTCGATAGAAGCCGCGTGCGACTTACTGATTCCGTGCCGCGCGACCTTGTTCAAATGATTGAGGAAACAGAGCCGATCCCTCAGCTTGCATGAGGGCGGATTTGAGCGGGTATTTCAGATAGGCGATTCGTATAAATCGGCGTGACTTTTTTTCATCGGCGGAGCGGGCCTGTTTGGCTTGACGTTGCCGCAACTTCTTCAAGCTCAGACCGCCCGGAAGAACGCGCCGGCTCGGCAAAAATAGCCCGCCATAAATGGCAGGCTATATGGGAGCACTGCTTACGCCGCCTTGGCGTGGTCTTGTTCCTGGCGCACGGCATCTTCGGCGAAATGTTCGGTTTCGGCTCGGCCCTTCCCGCGGCGTACGCCGAGCAGCACGAGAAATCGGCGGCGTAACCCACGTAACGGTTGTGCGAACACCCGATGGATGCGAATCCACCACGGTCTGGCTGAGTGTGTGGCTTCTGACGTGCCAAACCGCGCCGGTTCGAGATGCGACAGGTGTTTTTGCAAGTGATAGCGATCCGCCGCCTGCATCTGGCGAAGAATCCATCCTGAAATCCAACCGCGGCGATTCGGCTCGGCGTTACCAGTCCAGCTTACTTGGAAGTCAATCAGATACGGCTTGCCATCGTCGCCGACGAGCACATTCTCACGCTTGTGCAGATCGACATACGCCATCCCACGGCGATGCACTTCATCGAAAAGCGCGATCAACGCATCGCAAAAATCCGCATCGACCTTTTCGTCAGCTCGCAGCGGATGGCCCTCGACAAATGCATGTGCCACCGTATTCGGCAGCGCAACGCCATCAGCGTAGACCGTGCCGAACAACCGCGGTACGAGCGGGATGTCGGCGAGTCGCTGGAAATGATACGCCTCGCGCCGGGCCAGGAGTCGGCCTAGCCAGCGCATGGGAAAGCCGAGAATCGACTGCTTGCGGTTAAACTTGCAGACGATCTTCTGCCCGCCGCCTTCATAGAGCGCGGTGGCGGCCCAGGAATCGTGTTTGAAAATTTCGATGCGTTGATACGTAACGCCATCGACTTCCACGATGAGAGGCGGGTCTATCTTACCCAAAGCCCTAAACAAAGCCGGTCGAGGCTTTCCCAGTTTTTCCATCTTTCCCGCCACAAGCAAAGAAAAGTTTACGCGACTGGAATATTACTCGGAAGATGGGACGCAATGCTACAGCAAATCCGCCAGGATTTTTTGGACGTTCGCCCTGAGTCCGAACTTCTGAACGAGCACTAATTGGACATCGCCAATTTTTGAGGATGGAAGCCTTGGTGTACGTTTTTCGTCGGCCTGAAAGGCCGTTTCTGTCAGCCCTTCAGATCGGCAACTTTGGGTTGCTCTTGCTTCCTCGATACGCGTGGCGGCGTGATCAAACGGCGAGCTTACCATGGATTATTGAAATGGTCGTAGAGTACCTTCCGCTTGAATGCTCCACCGGGCAGCGCATATAACAACTTCTGGTGTTTCCATTCGAGTGTCGCTTGCTTCGAGGCGGCCAACATGGCAGAATGCAGCGTTTGCGGCGAGAAGCTGCGGGACGGCGAACGAACCTGCGCGATCTGCGGATCGAGTGCGGACGAGTTCCTCCCGATGGGGACACTGTTGCGCACCGATCCGCCGGCGGAAGACCTGCCGATGGCGCCAATCCTGGACGACCTGCCGATGGCGCCGTTCGATGGCGATGAGCCGCCGATGGCTGATGTGCTTGACGATGCGGTTCCGCCGATGGCTGATGTGCTCGACGAACCGACTGGACCGGTGAAGCCTGAGCCGGGCACGCCATGCCTCGTGCTGTATGGACCGAACAAGCAACCGCTTGGCTATTTCGCGTTAACCAAAGACGCGACGACGGTCGGCCGACTCGATGCCGTAAGGGGCACCTTCCCCGACATCGATCTCGACGAATGGTTTGGCCGAGCCGTGGTTCGCAAGATTTCACGGCAACATGCAGTCATTCTGCGCAACCGGGTGACGGGCACGTTTGTATTGAGGCCACTCGCTGGAAACACGGGCACGCAGCTCGAAGCGGATTTGCTAGAACCGATGCGTGATTACCCACTGCGTCCTGGGCATCGTATCATCCTCGGCGGCGCGATTCGGCTCAAATTCGAGGTCGCATGATTTCTCCGATTTCCAAATCGCTCTCTGGGGCGGTATACCCTTCACGGGTGAGTTTGACGCATTTCCGAGCCGCGACCATAAGGGAGCGGCCGACAGGATGCCGTGCGGTTTAGGTCGGCCGTTCCCTTACGGTCGCGGCTCGGAAATGTTTTGATCGATTCGGAATAGCGACAATTTCTACCGTGCGAAGTATAGATAGGGGAGCCTCACGCAAAGGCACAGAGCCGCAAAGAAACACATAGGAGTTGGGCAGGAAATACTTTGGTCGATCTTTCTTTGCGCCTCTGCGCCTTTGCGTGAGCCCTTCTCTGAACAACGAGGGAGGCTGTTATTTCCGAACCATCCGCCTTTCGTGCCTGGTGCTACCTTGTACAACTGAGCTTCATGCGCCAGGCTCGGGCACACTGGATGCTCTGGATCGCGTTCCTGCTGCTCGGCCTGACGATGTTCATCGTGAGCGTCAACACGAGCGGCGGACGCTGGTCGATGGGGCACTGGACGCACCCTCGTGGCAAGGGGCCGACCTACAACGAGCATATCGAGCAACTTGCTCAAGTTGCCGCTCTGCCCTGGCCGTCGCACGACGCCATGGTGCAGCAGATGACGCGATCGACATTTGACGCGGCACTGAATCAAGCCAGCGGGTTCGTCGTCTTTTCGCAATGGGTCGTGTTCTCGCTGTTCACGACGTTCCTGTTGCCGCTCTGGACGACAAGTTTCGCGTCGGAAGGTCTGGGCCGGGAGCGCGAGGCACAGAACCTGCTCTGGGTACTAACCCGACCGCTGAGTCGGCCGGCGATCTTTTTGGCGAAGTATTTCGCGTTGCTGCCGTGGTGCATGATGCTAAACCTCGGCGGGTTCGCCGCAATCTGCCTATGTGGCGGACGCCATGGGCGAATGGCGTTGACGACCTATTGGCCTGCGGTTGTCTGGAGCACGCTCGCGTTTTCTGCGTTGTTCCACCTGATGGCCGCGTGCCTGAAGCGTTCGGCAGTGCTGGCGTTGCTGTATGCGTTCTTCCTGGAAACGGTAATGGGCAACATGCCGGGCCATTTCAAACGCCTGTCGATCAGCTTCTACACGCGCTGCTTGATGTTCGATCGCGCCCACGAGTTCGGGATCCATCCGGATCGTCCGGGCATCTTCCTGCCCGTCAGCGGTCTGACGGCGTGGCTCGTGCTCGCCGGCATCACCGTGGCGTGCCTGGTTATCGGCGCGATCGTGTTTACGCGGAATGAGTATCTGGATGTGAGTTAGGATTTACAATTCCGCTTGCGGCTTAGCGCTCGCGGAATGGCGCCTCGACGCGAGCGCTAAGCCGCAAGCGGAAATGCCAGGTTTCACACCTCCACGCCCTGCCCCGGCAGCAACACGATCGCCTCCGTCTTCGTTTCCGCACGCACCCGGGCGGCCCAGGCGTATGCGTCTTGCGCGATGATCGGGAATGTGTCGTAGTGGATCGGGATCACTTTCTTCGGCTCAATCATTTTCACCGCACGCAGGGCATCGTCGGGGCCCATCGTATAGTTGTCGCCGATCGGCAACACGGCGAGATCGATGCCTTCCTCGCCGATCAGACGCATGTCGCCAAACAGGCCCGTGTCGGCGGCGTGATAGATTTTCTTGCCATCCTTGGTATAGATGAGAAACCCGCACGGGTTGCCGCCGTTGGAGCCATCAGGAAGCGCGGAGCCATGAAAGGCGAGCGTGAGCTTGACACGGCCAAAGGGATGATTGAACCCACCGCCGTGCTGTTGACCGTGAACGCGCTTGACACCCTGCCCTTCCAGCCAGCAGGCGATTTCGTAGTTGGCGATGATCGTGGCGCCGGTGCGTTTGGCGATGGCGACGGAATCGCCGACGTGATCGCCGTGACCGTGCGAGATCAGGATGAAGTCGGCCCTGGCGTCGTCCGCGGTGATGGCGGCCTTGGGGTTGCCTGTGAAAAATGGGTCGATCAATATCTCGAACCCGGCCGTCTGCAACGACATGGCAGCATGGCCCAACCAGCGAATTTGCGTTGACATCAAGACACCCTTCAAGCAAATGCAAACCTAACCACAGAGGCACAGAGAAAAATGCGATAAGTAGCATAGACAAACTGCATCATCCCTGCCAACGCAAGGCTCTTGTATTATCGGTCGTATTTCTCGGTGCCTCTGTGGTTAGATCTTCGGTCAAGTTACAATTGGCGTAGAATCTCGCTTGCGATGGTGTTATATGACTCCGCAATAACGCGTGATTGTTTACCTTTGGGATGCTTCGGAGTTCACGGATGAATTTCGCGACTGCTTCACTCGGACGTTGGGAACGCTGGCACCTTTGGTCGATGCTTGGCCTACTTTTCGTGTTCGGCGTGCTTGTTGAAATTCGCTCGGCCTTCGTCGATCGGCGCATGTCCGACCTCACCGTCTTCATGCGCGCCGGTTGGGCGGTCCGGGCGGGAGAGGATATTTATCAGGTGTCCGACGAGGGTAACGGCTGGTATTACGTCTACCCGCCGTTGTTCGCGATTCTGATGACGCCCTTGGCCGAATCGCCGCCGGGGCATGATCGTAGCTGGATGATTCCGTATCCGATCGCCGTGGCGATTTGGTATGTGCTGAACCTGTTCATCCTGGCGTGGGGGGTGCATCATCTCGCCAAAGCGTTTGAGGAAACTTCCGATGATCCGAACGTGCGCGACCAACCAGTCGGATGCCGGCGTTGGTGGGCTCTGCGTTTGATTCCAATCTATGGCTGCTTGCTCGCGATTGGCAGTTCGCTAAGCCATGCGCAGACGAACGTCATCATCCTGGCGATGTTATGCGCAACCGCCGCCGCCGTGCTGCGTGGTCGCAGTTGGCTGGCGGGGCTGTGGATGGCGGGGCCGGTCTGCTTTAAGGTCTTTCCCGCGTTTCTCGTGATCTATCCGCTTTGGCGGCGTGATTGGCGTTGCGCAGGCGGATTCGCAGCCGGGCTGATTCTCGGACTTGGGTTGATCCCCAGCGCGGTATTCGGGCCAACGAAGACCGTCGCGTACTATCAAGAATTCGCTGAACTGGTCCTGATGCCCGGCGTGGGCAAGGGCAAGAACGAGGCCCGCAAAGCAACGCTGACCGCGATCACGGCAACCGATACGCAATCGTTCATGGCGATGATGCACAACGCGATCCACCTGGGTTCGGCTACGAAACCGGATCAGCCATCCAGCGAAGTCCGCCTCGCCCACTGGGGTCTCAGCGGAGCGTTGGCGTTGATCGCATGTTTGTGTGCCGGCTGGCGGAAAAAGGAACGCCCCGTTGGCGAGGTGCTATTCCTGGGCATGTTGTGCATGCTAATGATGTGGCTCTCACCCGTGTGTCATCTCTCTTACTTTTCCTGGCTCTTGCCAACGATTATGGCATTGATGGCCTTGCGTTGGGAACACCACACCACGCTGGGAGTTGGACGTCTGTGGATCGGACTGCTGGTGCTTAACAACCTGGTGCATGTCATTGCGCATATGCACGACTACGAAATATTTCGTACCTGTCGGCAACTTGGGCTGACGACCTATGTCGGGCTGATCTTCTTCACGCTCGCCGCGATCACGTTGGCGCGTGGGTCTGGGCGACGGCAAATAGCAGAAAACGCCGCGTCGCCTGAAACGCGACTGGCGGCGTAGGTCCGATTTCCGCTTGCGGCTTAGCGCTCAAGTTCAAGTAGACGCAAGCGAGCGCTAAGCCGCAAGCGGAATACCCCATCTATCGCTTCGGCGACTTCGTATAGCTCAGGCTCAGCAGCGCGAAGCCGGTGGCTAGCTCGGCGTTATCTTCGCCGAAGGTGCGTTCCCCCATGTTGCGCCAGCTGCCGTTGGCAAGTTGTTGCTTCTGTAGTGCGTTGAACAACTCGCGGCGCCAGTCGTGCTTGGCGCCCTTGCCATCGACGAAGATATCATCGCCGAGCGCGTCCATTGCCTTGGCGAAGGTGTGATAGTAGTAGTACAATCCTGCCTTGCCCATGCCGGGATTCTCGTCGAGCGTATAATGGTTGCGCACCCAGGTAACGGCAGCCTTTACGCGCGGGTCGTCCTTCTTCACGCCGGCGTACAAGAAGCTCTTCAGGCCGCTATAGGTCATGCCGCCGACGGAACGCAACCCGCCCGTCGCCGTGGTGTGTGGGTTCTTCTCGCCGGGCGTTGGGTTGTAGACGAGGCCGCCTTTGTCGTCGTCGGTCGTCTTTTTCGCGAACGGCTGATCGTTCGTCTCACCCGGCAGGTTCTGACAACGGCTGATGAACTTCAACGCCCGCTGCACAGCCGGGTCGTCCTTGCTGAGACCGGCAGCGAGCAGCGCTTCGACCGAAAAACCGGTGTTCGACATGTCAGGCCGACTTTTTTTGTCGTACCCGAACCCGCCGTAGTTCAGGTGCGTCTCTTCCTCGTCATTCTGAATCTTCTTGATGAACTCGCCCGCACTCTTGATGACGGCATCATAGCGTCCCTTGATATTGGCATCCTTGAAGGCCATGATCGCGACCGATGTCGTGTAGTTGGCGAGGGCCTTGTCATAAATGCCGCCGTCCTTCTGGGCCTTCCCTTCGAGGAACTTGAGGGCGTTGGCGACGACCGGTTCTTCCGGGCTGACGCCATTGCGCACCAGGCCGGCGACGACGATCGCCGTTATGCCCGGGCCGGCGAATTTCGCCGAAAACGCGCCGTCTTTGCCTTGCGCCGTCTTGAGGAAGTCGATGGCCTTGCTAACGAGCACCTGCGTCTCGTCCGCCTTCGCGCCAACCGGTTGCTGCCCAAATGCGGCATCAATCGCAATTAACAAACCGGCTCCGATGGCAGGCGCGATGGCAAACATCCATTTGCGAGATAAAGACATGGCTTCTCCTAATTAGTTGTTAGTTGATAGTTGCCAGTAAAGATCAGCCAAATAATAACTTCCCGATTTCGATTCCGCCGCTTGCGGCTTAGCGCTCGCTAGGCGCCTTGCGAGCGCTAAGCCGCAAGCGGCGGAATCGGCAGGTTGTTATTTTCTTTTTCCTACGTAGCCGCACGCGAAACCTATTCCTGACTCTTGCTTCGCCACTGCTGGCAATTATTTCGCCGTTAAGCGAATGCGGCGTAACTGGCCGCGCGTGAGGCTTATTATTCCGAACAGGTCATGGCAAACGAGTAATCGGCCATCCTCCCAGCGTATCAATTCACACCGGAGCGTGTCCACTGGAAAACCGGGAGCGGGTCGAAACGATACCTCGGCGGTGTCGAGCACGAGCGACTTATTCTTGGCTGCAAAAAAGATGCCGCGAATGCCTGGCCACGCGAAGTTTCGCTTTCCGAACTGCACCAAGCTGGCGTCGACCGCGATCACACGGCCAAAAATCTGCTCGCCGTGTTCGAGTTGCATGATGTCGCGATCCAGATCATTTGCTGGATTCGTCACGAACGGAACTCGCCGGACAGCGTGCAGCTCGCGGAGCCAGAACTTGCCGGGTTTCATCTTGGTGCCATCCGCGTCCGTGCTTACGAGAATCCCGGTGATCGCATCGTCTGGTGCGATGGCAGTCTCCCCAAGGCACATGTCATCCAAATAGATGCGCAGCCGTTGATCGCGAAGCTCGAGCGCGAGAAGCCGATGCTTGTCGGTGATTTGCGCAGCGGGATACGCGGTTTTGACGTTGATTGCACGCCAGCCGTTGGCATCGAGCACGACGCTCGGCTTCGCGTCGATTCCAATGATGTCGTATCGCCAGGGTAGCTTAGGAGATTCGCCATCGGATCGTACGAGCATTCGCACCGTGCCATCGCGCACTCCCGGCTTCCAGCTTCGCAACATGACTTGCACCGGCGCATCGAATCGCAACGCATTGCTCTCGGTCGTCGGCGAACCGAGCAATGTGCACGCTTTCGATGGCGTCGCAAAATCCTCGCGGGCCACGACGAGGGAACTATCGGCTTGCACGAGGCCGATGACCTTGTCGCGATCGAGCGTGATCGCGCCGCCCCACGATGGCGCGAATATGATCTTATTCTCGCTCACGGCGATCAGTTTGCCCGTTACACGTTGTTCGTCCGCCAGAAGCAAAGAGTGCGCCGGCAGTTGGCTGGGTGTTAGCGGGATACCATCGGCGAAGCGGATGTAGGCGATGCGTGACATCGGCACGCGGCCATCGTCTTGATCGCGAAATGCCCAGCCGCCGGCTTCACGCTTGAGTGTGCCACGATGGCGAACGCCAGAATGCTCGACCGCTTCGTCCGCGCGAACACCGGCGCATAGGAGCACGCCAAGAAGCAGGGATACGCAATAGTGATGGTATGATGCCTGCATGGTGTTTCGACAAAGGGGTCCGATCGTCCGAGTCTGGCCGTGCGAATTATCAACAAAATCCGCTTGCGTAAATCTTAGGTTTTGCTATAGGGCTTGGCGATTCCGATGGGGGTCGGAATCTCGCTCGCTTTCGGGGGACTGCTTATGTCCGAACAATTCCGTTCGATTGGCCATGCGCGTCATGGTTTACCAGGGCCGCATTTTGCGCCGCCTGACAAATTCCTTCCCTTGGGATTATACATCGTCGAGAACCGCGTGCATGTGGAAATCACGAGGCCATGCGTGATCGTCGGCCGGCGCTCGGACTGCGACCTGTGCCTGGGGTTTCCAGAAGTCAGCCGACGCCATTGCGAGTTTGACTATGTTAACGGGAATTGGACAATCCGCGATTTGAAAAGCCTGAACGGTATCTTCCTGAACGATAAGTTCATCGTGGAAGCGACACTCAGCACGGGCGACCACATTCGGATCGGCACGGTCGAGTTGCTCGTCGAATCTATCGCCGGCGTGAAATCCACGCGAAAAGAGCCGATTCGCCATGCTATCCTTCGGCAAATTGCCGACGTGTTGCCGGCGAATGGCGAGTGACACGAAATTAGTCGGCATTACTGTATTCCGCTTGCGGCTTAGCGCTCTCGTCGGATCATCCGAGCGCTAAGCCGCAAGCGGAATACTGAAAAGCCAATGCAATCACCCCGCGTGGCGTTGCGGCATGCGTTGCTGCTCTTCTTCCATCCACTGATTAATTTTGTTGTACAGCGTCTTGAGAACGATGCCCAACTCCGCAGCGGCGGTCACCTTGTTGCCCTGATGTTTGTCGAGCACGCGCAGGATATGCTCCTTCTCGACTTCCTTCAACGTCCTCGGTTGCAATGGCGCATCGGGTATTGTCCGTCCCGTCGGGAACCTCAAGGTATCCGGTTCCTGATGCTGCGTGAGATGGTAAGGCAGATGCTCCGGCGTAATCGAACCGCCGCCCGCCAGGATGTAGGCACGCTCCATGACATTCGCCAATTCTCGCACGTTGCCCGGCCAATGGTACTCCAGAAGTGCATCGATCGCCTCGGGCGTCAGCAGGTTCGCAACCTGTTCGATGGGCCGACGCGCCGACCGCGCCAGCAGGTGCCTGGCGAGTTCGGGAAGGTCCTGTCGGCGTTCGCGCAAAGCCGGCAAGCGGATTTCAAAGGTATTCAAGCGGAAGTACAGATCTTCGCGGAACAGGTCTTCCTTGATCATGTCACGCAGATCGCGGTTCGTCGCACAGATAACGCGCACGTCCACGCGGAACGGTTCGGTGTCGCCTAGCCTGCGGATTTCGCCCGATTCCAGAAAACGAAGCAGCTTGACTTGAATGCCCTTGTTTAGTTCGCCGACTTCGTCAAGAAACAACGTCCCGCCGTTGGCAACTTCAAACAGTCCCTTATGATCGCGGTCGGCGCCGGTGAACGCGCCTTTACGATGGCCGAATAGTTCGCTCTCGACGAGATTCTCCGCCAAGGCGCCGCAGTTGACAGGCACGAAAACTTCGTCCACACGCTTGCTCTGCTGAAAGATCGTGCGAGCGGCGAGTTCTTTGCCCGTCCCTGTCTCCCCCAGGATCATGATCGTGGAATCGGTCGGCGCGATGGTGCCGATGATTTTCTGCACACCCGCCATCGGCGACGAGCGCCCAACCATGATGCTCTCGCCCTCGGCTGCTTGCACGCGCGTTTGCAAGGCGAGCGTCTTGTGCTTGAGTTCGCGTTTCTCGACAGCCTTTCGCAAGATGGTTTCAATCTGGGCCATCTTGCAAGGCTTGGTGATGTAGTCAAACGCGCCAAGCCGAACCGCGTCCATGGCGGTGTCAACGCTGGCATGCCCGGTCATGATGATGACTTCGGTATCCGGCGAGACCTGCTTTATCTGTTCGAGCACTTCAATGCCCGTAAGCCCCGGCATGCGCAGATCAAGAATAGCCGCGTCAAACGTGTTCTTTTCCAGAGCCTTCACAGCGGCTTTACCGTCGGGGCAAACGGTAACCTGATGCCCCAGGCGAGGCAGCTCGGTACGCATGACTTCCTGGAGTGATTTTTCATCGTCCGCGAACAGAATGCGAAGTGGTTGATGCGATGCCAAGCCCGTCCTCCTTTGCCAGCCGTCGGGTTCCCATCCATGGTCCCGGCCTAGATTACTATTTGTGGCACGATTGTGGCCTTCATTATTTGCTTCATCCCCAGATACGATACCTTGGAAAGAATTACAAGAGCAGTTCGGCCTTGATGTGTGTTCCGCTTGCGGCTTAGCGCTCGCGTGGCGCCGTGCGAGCGCTAAGCCGCAAGCGGCGAACTTATGCCGCGCGGGAGTTGCGTTTGGCGTTGCTGAGCTTGAGGAACTCTTCGACGGGATCCTGCACGTCCTTGCCGGTGCCTTCGACGTTGGCGGGCGCGTCCGTCGGCAGACGCACGAGAAACGTGCTGCCCTTGCCCGGTCCGACGCTCGTCGCTTCGATTTCGCCGCCGTGCTGCGTGATGATGCGATGGCTGATCGACAACCCAAGCCCCGTGCCTTTTCCGGTTCGGCTGCGCGTATAGAATGGTTCGAAGATGTTTTCCAGCACGTTGGGCGTCATACCACAACCGGTGTCTTTGAAAGCGATTTCGGCGACTCCCGGTTTTTGCGTATAGCTGATCGTAAGCGCGCCACCTTCCTCCATGCTTTCCATTGCGTTGATAACGAGGTTGAGAAACACCTGCTTCACTTCTTGCGAATTGATCCACGCCAACATCGGCCCCGATGCGCGAAACTCAACGCGCTTTCCCTTACAACTCGGCACATGCTGAACGATATCGAGCACGCCCTGCACGACGACCACAATGTCACTTGGCTCGCGTTTGAGTTCTCCACCCCGACTAAAGGCGAGCAGCTTCTGCGTGATCTCCTTGCAACGAAAGGCCTCCTCCTGGATCATCTTCAGGTACTTCGCGATCGTTTCTTTGTCCGCATTGTTCATCGGCGTCACGCGCATCAAGTCCGCAAGTCGGCCTTCCAATGCTTCACTACTAAACGCAATGGCGGCGAGCGGATTGTTGATCTCATGCGCCACGCCGGCGGCCAAGAATCCGACGCCAGCCAATCGTTCCGACCGCACCAGCTGTCGGCTGCGTTCGTTGACCTGCTCCGCCAGATTCTGATACATCGCCCGAAGCTTGTCGGTCATCTCGTTGTAGGCCCGCGCGAGATCCTCGATTTCGTCGCCGCTCTTGATCTCAATGCGATGCTCGAAATCGCCCCGCGCCACTCGGCTCACGCCCAGTTCGAGATCGCGAATTGGCTGAGCAACCCAGCGATAGAAGAACCGCAAAAGTCCCGCCATGAGCAGCACTGCCAGGCCGCCCGTGCTTAGCAACAGCATGATGCTCTTACGTGCATCGGCACGCGTCTTCTGCACGCTGCGACTGAGTTCATCAGTGATCGAGCCAATCAGATCGGTTACGTCGGTGTTGAGACCTTTGATAGAAATCGCAATCGGCGTTTGCGGCTCCAGAAGATCGGGATGACCGGCTTCGCGAACAGTTGGCCCAACCGACCTGAGTAGCTTGTCGAGCTTGGTCATATCCTTCTCAATCGCTTCAATCTGGCTGTTTTCCCGCCGACCGTTGTCCGGAAAACGCCCCAAATCGACAATTTCGACCAGTTTTTTCCTGAACTCAGAAAGTGCCACTTGGACGGGAGAGATGCGATCGAGCAATATCCCACACTGCCGAGACGGGTCGGAAATCGGAGCGGACAGAGCGTTAATGGCGTCTTTGAGTTTGTAGGCGAATTCGAGTTCGTCGAGTTTACTGTCCCAAATGCGCATGGTGTTGCGATAGGAAACAATGGCGTGCACGGTTCCGCCCAGGAGCAGAGCCATGATCGCGACCACCAAGAACATGCCGAGCATGAGCTTGTGGCGAATACGCCAGGAGCAGGCCAAACTGCGACCTCCGTGCCAGGCCGATCCCGCGAGTCCATGCGGGACGGAGCTTGTGCGCCTTCTACGAATGAAGATTCATCGCGGAATCTACCAGAAACAATCCAGATTGTGGATAGCAATTTTGCACGGATTTGTTGGCAAGATAGGAAGGATGTGTTCGTTTAGCCGCTCGCCTTTGGCGAGCGCGGACTGCGAATCAGCTGTTCGCGCTCGCCAAAGGCGAGCGGCTAAACATCGGACATCCGCCGCGCCAACGCCAGCGCCTCGGCATGCGTCGTCAGCGTACCGTCAAGTTGCGCTTCGCGGACGGCATCGAGTATCTGCTTGTAGCGAGGCCCCTGGGCGATGCCCATCGCCAGCAGATTGTTGCCCGTAATCAGCACAGCCGGGTTGAGTTCGCTCGGATCGCTTTCGCGCAACAGCCGCTCGCAGAACTCGACGTGCTCGACATCCTTGCCCGTCGCCAACGCATCCGCGCGATGCAATACGAGCAACTCATGAATGCCCGGATGGATCAACATCGGTTTCAGCTTGCTCGGCTTCATCCGCTCGGCATCGGCAAGGTACTGGTGTTTCTCGACCAGCCAAACGATGCGCGTTCGCTCGGTGTTCGACAGTTTCAACCGCAGGCAAATCTCGTCGGCCATCCGCGAGCCGAGATGTTCGTGGTGATAGAACGTCAAACGATCGGCAGTTCGGGCAAACGTCCCCGGTTTGCCGACGTCGTGCAGCAGCGTGCCAAACGCGAGCGGAAACGACGGGTGATCGCCCAAACCATCCATCACGCGCATGACGTGATCCCACAGATCGCCCGTCGGCGCATTCGGCGGACCTTGCGGCAATCTCTTCATCGGCACGAGTTCCGGCAGCACCGCCTGCGCGAGGCCGAGGTCCATCAGCAAATTCAACCCGCGCACCCGGCGTGGGTGAACGACGAGTTGCCGAAGCTCCTCCGCGATGCGTTCTGCGCTGACGACCGGCAGCTGGTCGGCCATCGCGAGAATCGCCGATTCGGTCGTGGACTCAATCACCAGTTCAAACCGCGTGGCGATGCGCACCGCTCGCAGCAGGCGCAGCTTATCCTCTTGAAAGCGCAGGTTCGGCTCACCGATCGCGCGAAGAATGCGTGCGTGCAGATCATCGCGCCCGCCGACGTAGTCGTGAAGATGCCCGCGGATCGGGTCGAAGAACATGCCGTTGATCGTAAAGTCGCGACGTTGGGCGTCTTCTTGTGCGGATGAGAAAACCACCTGATCGGGCCGACGGCCATCGGTATATGCCCCATCGTTGCGGAACGTGGCGACCTGCACCTTCAGATGCTGGCCGGCAACCTTCGGACCGAGCACCTCGACGACGCCAAAGCTTTCGCCAATCGCGATCGTGCGGCGAAAAAGGGCCTGCACCTGCTCCGGTCGCGCGCTACTGGCGACGTCATAATCCTTCGGCGCGAGTCCGAGCAATTCATCGCGCACGCAGCCACCGGCCCAGAGCGCCTCAAACCTGGCGTCTTGCAGCTGGCGTACCACGGAGACAGCGAAATCACGCTCAGTCATGCGACACCTGGCGAGCTTCCCTATTCACTCTTTTGCGGCTAGAGCTATGACGTAGAAAAATGCAATGAGGAACGGAGAACGAGGAATTAGAAATGAGGAATTTCAATTGTCGATAAGGTATTTTGCGAATTGGTTATTTCATTTCTTAATTCCTAATTCCTCGTTCTCCGTTCCTCATTGCTTTCTCCCTACGACGGCGGCGCTTCCGGCTCGATTACGGCCGAAGCCGGCATCCGCTGCCAGATGCGCAACTCGTTCCGCCCGTACTGGCGAAGTTCCCAATCGCGCAGCAACTCCGCGTCGTCAAGCGGCGAGCCGCGCTCGGTCTGCACCACGATCACCGAATCCTCGGCGACCTTTTCTTGCAACGTCTTGAGCATATTCAGCATTTCTTCGGGCCGACTCTTGAGATCGACAAACGGCGGGCTGATGAAGATATTGACCGGTTCCGCCGGTGCCCGCCACGCTGCCGTCCAACGATAGGCGTCGGTGCGATACAGCTTGGCGGATCGTATCAGTTCAAACTCGCGCAGATTCTTGTCGATGTTCGCCGAAAGCTCAACATCACGTTCAATGAGTATTGCCTGCGACGCCCCTCGGCTCAGCGCTTCGATGCCGATAACACCCGTGCCGGAAAAGATGTCGATAAACACCCGCCCCGGAATGGCGTTGCCAAGGATGCTGAAGAACGCCTCGCGCACCATCTGCGGCGTCGGCCGAAGCTCCTTGGAGACAACGCACGTGACCTTACGCCCGCGCAACTCACCCGCCACGATTCGAATTTGTGTTCGCATAATATTGTTATAGGGACGCAGAGCGAAACGCGGAGGTTCGGTGCGGCAGACGACGACGACTTGGCGAGCCTAGCCGCGTAAGCGGCAGGTTGAACGCACGATCGCCGATTCGACATGCCGCTTATGCGGCTAGGCTCACGGAATTTTCTCGTTACGCTGTTTCGCGCAATTGGCCCCGAACCTCCATCAATATCCGTCCGAGCATGTTCTTGCCGGACCCGTCGCCGGCGTCGCCCCAAATAGGCGTCGTTGACGGTGTGTTCGACGAGGTTCGCGTTGCCGGTTTCGAGCAGGAGTTTACGTAGGTCCTCGTGCTGCGTGAACTTCGCGAGCACGGCCTGGCGCATCACGTTGTCCTTGACCAACTCCCAATCTTCACGCAACGGCTTCGACCGATCCCGCCCCATCCGCGCGGCGACATCTGGCGTCTTGGCATCGCGGACCTCTGCTCGATTGGCGTCATCCAGAAACTTCATCGCCTGGAAATAGTGCTCCGAAGTCGGCCAAGTTTTGCCATCCAGCTCAATCGGAAATCGCGCGAAGTTCGAGAACTCGCCGTACGGTTCGCCGAGGTTGTAGAAGTTGATGGTGTCGGGCATGTGTATACCTCCGAATTACCGCTTGCGGCTTAGCGCTCCGCACGGCACCATGCGGAGCGCTAAGCCGCAAGGGGACATTTACCCTTTAATCACGCCAATCGGCCGCATGCGGGCGACCTTCTTCGACAGGCCCGCTTGATGGACGACATCAACGACTTCATCGACATCCTTGTACGCCTTCGGTTGCTCCTCCGCGAGGCCCTTGTGGCTCGACGCTCTCGCGATGACGCCACGGGCAAGCAGTTCCTTGTCGATGCGGCGACCGGCGGCTTCCTTGATTGCGGCGGTGCGGCTCATCGCGCGTCCGGCGCCGTGGCAGGTCGTGCCGAACGAACGCTCCATGCTGCCGGGTTGGCCGACCAACACCCAACTCGCTCGGCCCATGTCGCCCGGGATGATGACCGGCTGCCCGATGCCGCGGTACATCGACGGCACTTCCGGATGGCCCGGCGGAAACGCCCGCGTCGCTCCCTTGCGGTGGACCCATACCTTCTTCTTGACACCGTTGACTGTGTGCTCCTCCAATTTCGCGATGTTGTGGCATACGTCATAGATCAGGTTCATTTGCAGTTCCTGCCAGGTGCGGCCAAAGACGTCGGCGAAGACCTCGCGTGCCTGCCACATCAAGAGTTGGCGATTGCACCAGGCAAAGTTCGCCGCCGCCCGCATCGCAGCGATGTACTGTTGGCCCTCCGAACTGTTGGCCGGCGCGCACGCCAATTGGCGATCGGGCAGAACGATGCCGTACTTCTCCGGCGCTTTGCGGAGCAGCGCCAACGAATCGTCGCAGACCTGGTAGCCCAGACCGCGCGAACCGGAATGGATCATGACGCAGATCATGTCCTTCTCCAGGCCCATAACAGCGGCGGCCTCGGCGTCAACGATTGCGTCAACGACCTGCACTTCCATGAAGTGGTTGCCCGAACCGAGCGTGCCGCACTGCGATTGGCCGCGCGTCTTGGCGTGTTCGCTGACGGCAGCGGGATCGGCGCCGGCGAGGAAGCCGCCCGCCTCGGTGTGCTCGATATCGCCCGGCGTCGCCAAATCGCGCGACGTGAGGTAGCTCGAACCTTCACTGAGCAGCCGCGTAAGATCCTTGCCCTTGAACGAATAGCGGCCCGAACGCCCCACGCCGGTCGGCACGTTCTTGAACAGCGCATCGATGAGCGTGGTCAGGTGCGGCTTGACTTCGCGATAGAACAGGTTCGTGCGGCACAGACGGACGCCGCAGTTGATGTCGTAGCCCACGCCGCCCGGCGAGATGACGCCGTCTTCCTCCGGATCGGTCGCGCAGACACCGCCGATGCAGAAGCCGTAGCCCCAGTGGATGTCGGGCATGGCGATACTGGCGTGCTGGATGCCCGGCAAAAACGCGACGTTGCAGACCTGTTCGGCAGCCTGATCGAGCTTGAGTTGCTTGAGCAACTCCGCATTGGCGAAGATCATGCCATCGACGCGCATGCCTTGCTTGTAGCTCTTGGGGATGCGGTAACAGCACGCATCGACTTGCTCGAGCGGGCCGGTGAAGACTTCCTTTGCCATGGGTGTGCTCCAGATCGCTGGCTTGCCGAATGCGGTAAGTTGTGGGCGATCACTGTCAATCGTAGCGGAAATCGTTATGTGACGGTAGAAGGACACATGGACGTGGATTGGGTTCGGAAAAATGATGTTGAATGAGTTTAGTTTACGTTTAGCGCTCGCGCCGTGCCATACGATCGAGACATCTAATTGGACAGCGCCACTTTTCTTGTGGCGGAGAACGTGGCCGGGGTCTGTACTCAGACCCCCGGTGAATCCGTGATTTATCCTTTTTGGCCGTCGTTGACGCATGCAATAAAGGCTTCCTCGCGGGTTCACCGGGGTCGGAGTACCGACCCCGGCCACGATGCCATTCATCGCAAGCCGAACTTCCTATTCCAACAGCATTTGCCTCAAATACAATCTCAAAAGTGGCGCTGTCCAACTAACGAGCGTTCAAAAAAGAATTGAACGAAGCAGCGAACAACAACTGTCACCCGAATATCTCCGCCACCGGCACGCGGAAGCCAGGCAGGAACGGCTCGGCACTTAGTTCTTGGCGAACATTGACGAGTTCCGGTTCCGCGTCGAGGCGGTAGATCGTAACCGTGCGGTCGTAGGGATCGATGACCCAGATCAACGGCACGCGATGCTTCTGGTAGAGGTCGATCTTATCTTTGATGTCCTCGAAGACATCGCTCGGCGAAAGAATTTCGATGACGAGCGTCGGCACGCCGTCGATCAGCGTCGTGTCGTCCGTGTCAAAATTGACGAGATTGGCGGCGATGTAGACGACATCGATACCGACTACCGTGTCTGGGTTGCGCGCAAAACATACGTCCGCATTCCCACAATGGACCGAACCGCGAGGCAACGGTTGTCGTTCACGCCAGGCTTCGAGGCTGCTCCCGATTCGCACCATAGCCAGACCGTGAGCGGGCGTATGGAGTACATTCTTCTTTCGGCGAAGCTGCCCTTGAATCAGGAAATAATCGTATCCATCTTCAGGCATCGCGAGCAGTACAGCGACCGTGATCGCAGGTGCTTCGAGTACGGTCGACATATCGCCTCCTCCGGCAATTCACCTCAAAACAGGGCTGGTTTAACCATACCAAAATGTCATCGTTTTTTCCAGCACATGCGGGCGCTAAACGGCACGCGGTTAGCGCAACCCCACGAAGCTGCCGCGGTGTTCGCGCGATAAGGCCCAGAGGAACGCGCCGACATCGGGGCTTTCGAAGAAAAAGCCGACGGAGTTGATGCGTACCTGCGGTGAATCGTCGGCCTTGCGGTTCCAGTCAAACGCTAATTTCTCGCGCACTGCTTTGCTGAGATAGAAGCTCCGCTTGGCTTCGGTAGATTTGGCCAGGTCGGCGGGTATACCGAGGCCGACGTTGGGCAGGCCGTCGGAGAAGAGGTAAATGGTGTCGAGTTTGACTTTGCTTTTGCGATAGGAGAATGCTTCGTCAAAGGCGTCGTGCATGTTCGTGTTGCCGTCAGGTTTGACTTTGCGAAGCGTATCCCGTGCCATCATCGCGGTATCCGCACCGGCGTATCCGAGCCATTCGCCGCGCTTGCCGAACAAGTAACTTGTCTTATCCGAAAAAAGAATGATCTGGTAGCGTTTCATGGAGCGCACGCTTTTCATGAGTTGCATAAGCGTTTCGCACAAGAACGGCCATTTGTCGGGGTCCTCGGTATCGGGGTCTTTCATCGCCATGCTGCCGGAGGTGTCGATGAGAAAGATGACGTTCTCGCCCGTCAAAGGCACGCCGGCGAAGCGATGCTCGAGATCAGCCTCGAGATCGACGATGCGCTGGCGGAGCATGTCCTTGTCAAGCCGAAACGTGCCGATTGCGTTCCGAGCGATCGCAAGTTCCTTTAGCATGTTGGCCTGCTTATCCTTGAGCAAGTCACGTTCGGCCTGCGCCGCCGCCAGTGTTTGACGCAATGCAAGTGTGTCCTTGGCGCCGACTTCACGATCTTTGCTGAGCGTATCTTTGGCCACGAGCGCGAATTGCAAGTCCTTCTTCGTCAGGTCGAGATTTTTTTGCAGCAGATCGCGCGACACCAGGGCGAGTTGCAGGTCCTTCCGGGTCAGGTCAAGATTCTGCTCGAAGAGGTCGCGCGAAACCAGTGCCAGTTTGAGATCCTTCCGCATCGCTTCAAGATTCTGGTCGCTGACTTTGAGCAAGAGTTCGGTGATGAGCACCTTGTTCTTCGTCTTGTCGTTTTCCTGCTGCAGAGCCTTGAGCAAATCTTGCAGCCGCTTCGCGTCGTCCTGCGATAGCTTCATCTGCACAAGCTGTTCTTGCGATTTCTTGGCGGCATTCACCAGCTCGGCCTTGTTCTCCAGTAACTCCACTCGTAAGAGCGACACCTGCTTCTCGGCCATGCCGAACTTGATCAACAACTCAGCATTGAGTTTTACGGTACCCGTCAGGTCTGCCTTCGTTTTCTTGTACGATGCGAGAGCCTGTTCGAGATCCTCCTGCAGTCTCTTGTAGGCGTCTTCGCTCAGCGCGAGCAATTTGGCCTTAGCATCGAGGGTCTTCTGGCGATCGTCGGCGAGAATTTGAATGCCGTCGCGATCCTTGGTCAAAGCGGCCAAGGCGGCATCGATGTCACGGTATCGCTTCTGCCAATCGGCGAGGGCGTTCTGCAAATTCGTGACATCGCTCGACGCACCGAGGAAATCACGCTGAGCCCTCTCGTACTTGCTACGAGCCCGCACAGCCGCGTCGCCCTGCGAGATTGCTTTCGCGGTCTGCGATTTCGCCTCTTGCGATTGCGTGGAAGCCTCTTGATGGGCAACCTGCCAAAGTAAGATCACGCAGCCGAGCGCGCAGCAGATAACATCGAGCATGTAGATATTGAAAATCGTCGGCACTTTATGGCGAAGGAGCATGGCCGGCCCTCCAAACTGAAAATATCGATCCCGTGGGCTCCTTGCGAGCGCTAAGCCGCAAGCGAAAATTGTGAATCACCCGAAGACCGCATGGACCGGTCGCGGCAACGTCTTGCCGAGAAACCGCGCCTGCGGGCCACGCGGACCGAGGCGGATGCGGTCGCCGGCGTGTAGCAGAACCGAACCGGTGACGGGGTGATCGTTCACCAGC
Organism: Singulisphaera sp. GP187; assembly: GCA_945861245.1. Taxonomy (GTDB): domain Bacteria; phylum Planctomycetota; class Planctomycetia; order Gemmatales; family Gemmataceae; genus SIAQ01. The sequence goes on along the minus strand of CAMAUE010000022.1, from coordinate 27,642 downwards.
GTGCAATCGCGGCTGTGGTTGTACATGGTATAGACCCGGCGGTCGTAAACGATTTCGCAATGCACGGCATCGACATCGGGATGGTCCGCCCGATCGAGCCAAAGCTGACACCCGAACTTTGTCCCGATATTGAAATTCGCATCGCGAAGGAGAAAATCACGTCCCTGAAAATGCAAGCGCGGCGGTCCGATATCCGCAGCCAGGGGAACCGAGATTGGCACGATGGTTTCGAGATGGCCACGCTGAATCACACCCTGAAGCGCAGACTCCGCCAGCGAATGAGCCGATCGCGCAAGCGCCTCGGGTGGAAGCACCCACACGCCGCGCGGTTCGTCCTCGTGAAAGAGGAGCTCGTCGCCGAAATCACCGTGAAATTCGGATCCGCCTCCGACGACGCGCCGCGGCTCCGACGCAAAGGTGGGTCGGACGAGTGTACGCAACGCTTCGACGAGGCCAGGCAGGCGTCCAGCCTCGTGCGTGAGAAGAATGCCGCGCGGCGACTCGCCCGTCGGGCACGTCATCATTAAGTCGTCTACTTCCGCGACTGCTTTGTTCACAAGTACCTGGCAGAACTGTGAGGTCTGCTCCGGATGCACAAGCAAGTGCTTGAACCATTGCTGACCCTGCACGCCAAGCTGGATCGCTCGGCGTTGCAGTGCGGCGTCGGCGAGCACGTCAAGCTGGTCGAATAAACTCTGCTCGGCGCCGGGCACATCGCGAGGATCACGCCGATGCTGGAAGACGAACAAATCCGAAAGCATATTGATGAGGCGATCCCGCCAGAAACGCAGACCGAGATGCGAGAACGACCGGCACGCCAACAAATGGGCGCGATCATCCAGGGCTTTGACCCAGCCAAGCGTGAGCGCGCCTTCATCGACATCGAGCACGAGCGTCGAACGTGACCAGAATTGTTCGAGATGGCCCGCCAGTGCAATCGCCAAAGGCGTCGGCAGCGAACCAAGAATCGGCAGTTTGATTAACTCGCCCATCCGCCGTAACGTGTCGGCTTGAGCGGGTTGAAAGTATCCCGGCGTCACCATAAACACGCCGCGCGCGGACGCTGCGAGAGGTTGGAGACGACGCCAAACCATTTCGCAGGCGCTGCGGGCATCGAGTTCGTTACGCCCCGCCTGCCAACGCGGGCCGTGTCCGGCTTCCACAGCGAGGTACGGTAGGAAACCCTGGCAGATCGTGCGGGGCCGAACGCGACTCACGCCGAGAGCCGCCGCGCCAAGTTCCGGCTTCACCTGTTGCAGGTCGCATGCCAGCGCCAATTCAGCGTGCGGCGCATCGAGCGAGGCCGGCAGCGGATAGTCCCGAGCGGGGCCAACCACCGCGCGCACGCGCGTCGCATTCCAGTCTAGCCCCAGCAATGTCATCGTGCCGCCCTTTCAGGCAACGTGCCTGCGATCATGCCGACCGGCCCCTGCGCCGCCGAGTCCGCACCGGCAGCCGCAGCGCCGAGTTCCGGTTCGTAGATCCGATTGACGAGATGGTCCAGGCAATGCTGCTGGCAATCGATCACCAGTGATTCTTCCTCGCGCTGCAACGTATGAATCAGAAACATTACGATCAGGCTTAGGCCCAGCGCGACCAACGTGCAATCGAAGGCGACGGTAAGGTGCCTAGTTGCCTGTTCCAGCTGCTTACCGCCTTCGCCCGCCAACGTCATGCTGCCTGCCAGCCCACGAACCGTACCGAAAAAGCCAATCGCTGGGATCGCCCAGGCGAGGTAATTCAAGGTCGCCATGCTAGAGATCAACCGACCGAGATCGACATCGGCTTGCGTTTTTAACGTCTCGCGCACGTCTTGAGCTGAGCGGCTGAGCGAAAGCTTGGCCAATCCTGCACGAATCATGGTTGCGAGAATGTACGGCTCCTCATTGGTTGCATGATCGATCTGCCGTTGCAAGCCGCGTGCATCATCGGGAAGAATGCGTGCTCCGTCGTCGGTCGGCAGTAGGATAAGCCCGAAGGCTCGGCGCTGTCGCATCGTCTCCACAAATCGGCCAACGAAGATGAAGCATCCCCAGACAAAGCAGCAATAACAGGCGATTTGCTCAGGGCCAAGTAGCAACTGCGCCCAGCGAGGTTTCCGCGCCAGGGTCGTTTCACCATCAGCAGCCACCGGCGGCTCTACGCCGAACGTCGTCCAGAGCGGATAGACCACGGCTCCAACGAGGAAGATCGTCAGAATCAAGAGCGGCCATTCGCGCGTCGGTTTTTGCGAGGAAGATTGCGCCATACGTGTTTCTCGCCCGTGCGGTAGATGATTTATTTCCGTTACTTTACACTTTCCACAACTTTGCGGGCGCATTCAGTTATTGTCAAGCAGCAGTGTCGACAAAGCAGGCATATCGCGTAGTGAACGAACCAGCACACCCCCACAAATCCGTGCCAGCCGATACGATACGCCTTCATTGTATACCTTCGGAGGGCAGGCCAACAGGAAAACGTTCATCCCTGCTAACTTGTTCGTTGGGCGAAGGATGATCTTTACGAATATGTTGTTTAGCCGCGACGCGCCAGCGGAGCGCGTGAGGTGAAGGCCGACTCGCTCCACTTGCGTGTCACGGCTAAACATGATTGCCGAGGAATGGATGAGTGAACTGGCAACATCTGCTACCGATTCTGCCCACGCTGACGTTTCGGCTTCCCTGACTTTCCTGACTTTCCTGGGCCGCCCTGCCGCGCCTCCATCTTGGTGCCCGACGGAACCCGATAGTCGAAGTCGGGCAGCGTCACCCGGGGAAGACGTTCGCCAATGTGGCGCTCGATCTGCGACAGCGACTTCTCTTCCGCCGGCGACACAAGCACGAACGCATCGCCCTCGGCTTGGGCCCTTCCGGTGCGGCCAATGCGATGGACATAATCTTCGGGCACATGAGGCACGTCGTGGCTGATGACGTGGGTGATGTGCGAAACGTCGAGACCGCGCGATGCAATGTTTGTCGCCACCATGATCTGGAAATCGCCGCGACGGAATCCGTCCATGGCGCGGGTTCGTTGGCCTTGCGACAGATTGCTATGAAGCTCGGTCACGGCGAAGCCGTCGCTTTCAATCGATTTGGCGAGACGTTTCGCCGTCTGTTTCGTGCGTGTAAACACCAACACCGACGGCATCGGCGTGTGACGAAGCAGATGGCGCAACAGCGGCGTCTTCAGGTGTTCCGGCACGGGAAACGCCGCTTGCGTGATGCCCACTGCCGGTGCGCTGCGCTTCCCGATCTCAATCGTTTCCGGCTTTTTCAAAATCTCCGTCGCCAGACGCCCGATCACCGGCGGCATCGTCGCCGAGAACATTAGGGTCTGCTTGCGGCCCGGCAGTTTCGCGAGGATGCGCTTCAGGTCGGGCAGGAAACCCATGTCGAGCATCATGTCGGCCTCATCGAGAACGACGATCGAGAGTCCATTAAACCGCTGTCCCTGGAATTGCATATGATCCAGCAACCGGCCAGGCGTGGCGACCAACAACTCCACGCCGGCGCGAATGGCTCTTTCTTGCGGCATCATTGACACGCCGCCGACTAGTAGGGCGACACGCAATTTCGTATGCCTGGCGAGATCGCGACAAACCACTTCGATCTGCCTGGCCAACTCGCGCGTCGGCGTGATGATGAGCGCATGCGTGGCGTTGGGCGGCTTCTGCATCAGGTGATGCAGGATTGGCAGCAAAAACGCCGCCGTCTTGCCGGTTCCCGTCTGTGCGGTCGCGATGATGTCGCGTCCAGCGAGAATCAACGGAATCGCCTGGGCCTGGATCGGCGTTGGCTCGGTGTAACCGATCTCCCCCGTCGATTGGACTAACCGCGGATTCAAATTCAGTGCCTTAAACGGCATCAATCTCTCCCCTAGGTGCTTGTTTGGAGCGAAATATCATTGTAAGAGATTTTTGCCGATTTATTACTAAAATGCATGAATAAATCCGCACGGCATGATCTCCTTGCGGCTATTTTCACCCACAAGAAACATACCCGGCTCGGCCAAAAACACACCGATATGGCATAGCGACACATCAACTATCGGCTGCAACGCCAGCAAGCGCCGGCCATCTTCGGGAGACACTGCGAAGGCCAGCTCGAAGTCTTCGCCATCGTGGAGGGCATGTTCGAGAGATGAACGTTCATCCGCCAACGACCGAGCGACATCGCTGATCGGAATCCAATCCGCAAATAATTCGACGCCGCAACCGCTCTCGGCGCAGAGATGGCCGACATCGCCAGCGAGACCGTCGCTGATGTCGATCATCGCGTGGATCGCAGCATGATCCTGCAACTGCCTGGCTTCCGCCACGCGCGGCATGAAATCGAAATGCTTGCCGACGATACTGCCACCCAGCGGACCGGTGACGAACAGCCAATCGCCTGGCCTGGCACCCGAGCGCAGGATCGGACCGTGCGAACCGGGCGTACCGAGCAACGTGACCGACACGGCCAGGCCGCCGGTCCAGCTATTCGTATCCCCGCCGGCGATGACGACGCCAAACCGATCGGCAACGTCGCGCATGCCGCGATAGAGCTCCATGGCGATCTGCCCTGCCCCACCCCGAGGCAAACCGACCGCCACAAACGCAAACGTTGGCGTCCCGCCCATCGCCGCAATGTCGCTGATGTTCACCGCCATCGCCTTGCGACCGATACGCTCGGGCGTCGTTTCGGCCAGGCGAAAGTGGCTACCCTCTAGCAACATATCGGTGGTCACGAGAGTCGGCTGCCCCGTCCCCGCCAGCACGGCGCAGTCGTCGCCTGGACCGATGAGCACGCCAGGCGAGAGCGCCGTTTGTTGGCGAATCCAGGCGATGTAGTCGAATTCGTTCATGGTGTCGTGGCGAGAGTCGTTAGCCGGACGCGCGAGCGACGGACGCTTCACCGTCGCTTGCGCGTCCGGTTAACGGGCCAGGTGTCGTCATTCAAAAAACCGCCGCACCGGCACGGCGAACCCGGGCAGCACGTCGGGAATGACGAGTTCGTCGCCGTTGTGGAATATCTGTGGTAGTTCATCGGAACGATACACGGATGCGGAACCCGAGGGTTCGTCAAGTTAATATCCCAATGCGTGCGCCAGCGTCCAACCAATCGACCACCCTTGCAAAAACAGTGACCCAGCGGTCCGACTTCGAACGCACCTCGAACACGGCATCCGGCACATCCTTCAGAATTTCACCGGCCAAGTTGTGTTTCGCTGCATACTCCTCCAAAAATCGATTAGCTAACGACAGCGTCGACGGCGTCGCGGAAATGGACATGATCCTCTCCTTGGAAGTTAAGGCAACTGCTTCAGCAGGTTCGCCATTTCGATGGCGGCGAGGGCGGCGTCGAAGCCTTTGTTGCCGCCCTTCACACCAGCCCGATTGAGCGCCTGTTCGACAGTATCGCACGTGAGGATGCCGAAGATCACCGGTACGCCGGTCGACAATCCCGCCTGGGTGATGCCGCTGGTTGCCGCCGCACAGACGTGATCGTAGTGCGTCGTATCGCCGCGAATGACCGCGCCGAGACAGAGCACAGCGGCATACTTCTCCGATCCCGCCAAACGCTGGGCGACGAGCGGAATCTCGAACGAGCCGGGAACCCACACGAGATCGATCGCGTCGGTAGCTACGCCATGGCGCCCGAGGCCGTCCATCGCGCCGGTGACGAGACTTTCGACGACAAAACGATTAAACCGTCCCGCGACGATGGCGAATCGGCCCTGCGGAACGGTAAAAGAACCTTCGTAGGTCGGCATAAGCGTCGTCACCTTTTTTGCTGTTTTCCGCTAGCGACTTAGCGCTCACATGAAATGATCCGAGCGCTAAGCCGCAAGCGAAAATCCCTTCTTGCTACGCCAAATTCAGCGTTTTCAAGAAATCCACGTTGGATTTAGTTCGGTTCATACGGTTGATGAGCAACTCCATCGCCTCCACGGGATTCATGTCCGAGAGCACCTTGCGCAGGATGTAGGTCATGCGAAGCTCGTCGGGCGTTGTGAGCAACTCTTCCTTGCGCGTGCCCGATGCGTTCACGTCCACCGCGGGCCAAACGCGTTTGTCGACCAGCCGACGATCGAGGTGGAGTTCCATGTTGCCCGTGCCTTTGAATTCCTCAAAGATGACTTCGTCCATCTTGCTACCGGTATCGACGAGTGCGGTAGCGAGAATCGTCAGGCTGCCGCCTTCTTCGATATTGCGAGCAGCGCCAAAGAATCGCTTGGGCTTATGCAGGGCGTTAGCGTCCATGCCGCCGGATAGAATCTTGCCGGAGTGCTGCGTCTCGTTGTTGTACGCTCGTGCCAGGCGGGTAATCGAATCGAGCAGGATGACGACATCAATGCCGAACTCGACCATACGTTTGGCCTTCTCGATAACCATTTCACTGACGGCGACGTGTCGACTCGAGGGTTCGTCAAACGTTGACGACACGACCTCGGAGTGATCGCCGCGAACCGAGCGCTCCATTTCGGTGACTTCTTCGGGACGCTCGTCGATGAGCAGAACAATGACATAGCATTCGGGATGATTGACAATGATGCTGTTGGCCATCTTTTGCAGTAGCACCGTTTTACCAGTTCGCGGCGGGGCGACGATCAGACCACGCTGGCCTTTGCCGATCGGCGTTACGAGATCCACGATGCGCATGTTGATCTCGGTTCCCTCCGTTTCGAGGTGCAGCCGTTTGTTCGGATGCAACGGCGTGAGATCGTCGAAGACGACCTTTTGCGTCAGCATATCCGGGTCGTCGAAATTGATCGCTTCGACACGCAACAGCGCGAAATAGCGTTCGTTTTCCTTCGGCGGACGAATCTGTCCGGAGACGACGCTGCCGGTGCGCAACCCGAATCGGCGGATTTGGCTGGGCGAGATATAGATATCGTCGGGGCATGGCAGGTAGTTGTAATCCGGGCTGCGCAGGAAGCCGAAGCCGTCGGGCAGCACTTCGAGCGTACCCTCGCCGAACATCAAGCCGTTTTGCTTGACGCGTTCTTTGAGGATTTTGAAGATCAGGTCCTGCTTCTTCAGGCCGCTGTATTCGGTGAGGTCCTCGTCCTTGGCGACTTTGAGGAGTTGCGCCATGGTCATCTGCTGCAACTCGGAGATGTGCGTCGTACCGCGCTTGATCTCTTCGTAACGGCTGTTGGTTTCTGCGTCGAATCCAATGTGATCGCCCTGGCTCTGGTCGATGCCAGACGCTGACAGGTTGCTCTCCGGTTCGAGGACGCCGGCGGCGAAATCGGTGGAACCGTCATTGGGGTGGCGGGATGGAGTTGATTCGCCGTACTTTCGGCCACGAATATCCGGCATGAAAAATCCTCCTCTAAGAGGCTGGCACGAGATTGGAAGATCCTGTTCCTCTCCCGCAAGGAAGCACGACATGAAACGGTGCTCTTACGGACACGCCAGCGGCAGGCTTAGGTATGATGGTTGATTCTAGCAGATAATTCGCAATCGCACCAGGGTATCTTTCACTGCTTTTTCAAGTTTGACGAAATCGTCAGCATTGACGATCACGGCATGGCTGCGGGCCTGCTTTTCCGCGATCGGCAGTTGGCGACTTTCACGCCGAGCCAGCTCCGCCTCGTCCCAGCCGCGCGATTGGGCCACGCGGGCCAGGCGAAGCTCTCGCGGCGAATCGATGAACACGACCTTGTCGCAATGCCGATCCCAGCCCGTCTCGAAGAGGATGGCCGCATCGAGTATAACGAATTTCGCGGCTGTGCCGGCGTTGGCACGCTCGATCTCTTCACGAATTCGCTGGTCGATAAACGGAAACACCAACGCTTCGAGGGCGTGCAGTTCCCATTCGTCCGCGAACACGATATGCCCGATATGTCGGCGCTCGGCTTCACCGGCAGCGTTGAGAATGCCCGGGCCCCAGCGATCGATCAGTTGGGTGAGAATATCGGGCTGGCGCAACGCCGCGTGGCCAAGCGCGTCGGCGACGACGAGATGCCCGCCGAGCGATTGCATGACGAGCGCCGCAGCGCTCTTACCGCTGCCAATTCCACCTACAATGCCGACGACGGGGATCATGCTGACACCAAATGCGATGGTCAGCGATTGATTTACGAGCCGGAAGCGTAAGCGACGGATGAAGATATCCGTCGCTTACGCTTCCGGCTCGTAAACATAACGCCAACATTCCATTAACTTACCTCAATCTGGTCATGCCAGTTCGGCCCGACGCTCATGTCCACGCGCAATGGCACGCGCAGTTCGCGCGACAATGCTTGCGTCATTTCCTCGCGCACCATCGCCATCAATGTGCCCTGCTCCTCCGGCGGCGTCTCGAACACGAGTTCGTCGTGGATTTGTAGCAGCATCCGCGCCCGCAGGTTCTCTCGCTTCAGTCGGCGATGCAGGTTCAACATCGCGACCTTGATCAGATCGGCGGCGGAACCCTGAATTTGCATGTTGATCGCTTCACGCTCCGGCTGATTGCGATTCTTGTAAGTCGTCGTCGCTCGCACACCTTCGATGCGGCGACGGCGGCCTAAGATCGTCGCCACAAACTGCGACGCATGGCAATCGGCGAGCAGTTTTTGCTGGTACTGTTCGACACGCGGGTACTTTTGGAAGTAGGCGTCGATGAACGTCGCGCCTTCCTTGACCGAAAGATGTAAGCGCGTCGCCAAGCCCGTCGCGCTGATGCCGTAAATCACGCCGAAGTTCACGGTCTTGGCGGCACGGCGCATCTCATCCGTGACGGCGGCGACATCGATGCCGTAGATTTGAGCGGCGACGATCGCATGAATGTCGCGGTTCTCGGCAAACGCTTGCAGGAGCGTTGGGTCCTCGCTGAAATGTGCGAGCAGGCGCAACTCGATTTGCGAATAATCCGCCGACAGCAGCGTCCAACCCGGTTCGGCCACGAAGGCACGGCGAATCTGGCCACCCATCTCCGAGCGGATCGGAATGTTCTGCAGATTCGGATCGCTCGAACTCAGCCGACCGGTGGCGGCACCCGTCTGATTGAACGACGCATGCACACGCCCTGTGCGGGCATTGATCGCGGCGGGCAGAGCATCGACATACGTGCCTTTCAGCTTGGCGATTTTGCGTTGCTCTAATATCTTGCGAGGCAACTCGACGGCCGGGTGATCCGTCGCCGCCAGGGCTTCGAGCGTCTCGGAGTCGGTGCTCGATTCGCCGCCGATGTTTGTCTTTTTGATCGGTTTGAAACCCAGCTGATTGAACAATACCTCGCGCATCTGAGGCACGGAGTTGATGTTAAACTGCCGACCAGCCGCGGCGTAGATCTCCTTCTCCAATCGCGCCAGCGTCACATCCATCTCGCCGCTCATCCGTGCGAGCAGTGGCACATCGAGCCGAACGCCGATGGTTTCCATCTCGGCCAGCACTTCGATGAGCGGTATCTCCAGGTCGTCATACAAAAACCAGCGCTCACGCGATTCCTCGCCGGCTCGGCGTTTGAATCGCACCTCCTCCAACGGCGGCTCGAGCAGTTCGCACAATCGCCAGGCGACATCGGCATCCTCGGCGGCATACTCGGCAACCTGAGCTACGGGAACGCGATCTATCGTGATCTGATGCTTACCTTTGCCAAGCAATTCGCTCGTTGGAATCTTGCGATGCCCGAAATACTTATCCGACAGCAAATCGATCCCATGGCTGCGTTCGCCGGCGTGGAGCAAATAGTCGGCCAGCATAGAATCGCCGACGACGTTCTGCATGCGAATGCCATGGCGAAGGAGCACCTTCCAATCGTACTTGATGTTCTGGTTGATCTTGGCGATCGTAGCATCTTCGAGGATCGGCTTGAGTATCGCCAACGTCGCCTGCGGATCGAGCGCCGTCTCGCCAGCGGGGCCGCGCACGGCCACGTAGTACGCTTCACCGGCCTGCCAGCAGAATGCGAGACCAACGATGTCTGCGTTCGATGTATCGAGATCCGTCGTCTCCAGGTCAATCGCAAAACGCTTCTGTTCACGCAACTTCGCCAGGAAGTCAGTAAATCCCGCAGCGGTGTTGACGAGGTGATACGAGTGCGGCCAAGCGGTTGGCGCGACGCTTTCGGTTGAGCCGACGGATGCCTCGTCGCTGTCGAAAAGGCCGCCCTGAACGATACGCATCGGCCTCGAGTCGGCCACGGGTTCGGTCGGCGCATGCTTGATGCTCGCCTTCGCTTGTTGCGCGAAGCCGCGAAAGCCCCAGGCGGTGAATAGGTCGAATAGCTTGGCGCCGTCCCCCTCGCGCATCTTCCAGCCGTCCCAGTCGATCGCCACCGGCACATTGCGATCGAGCGTCACCAGCTTGCGGCTGCGTTCGAGATTCGGCAGAAACGCCTGGAGATTTTCCTTCTTCTTGCCCTTGAGATCGTCGATATGAGCGATAAGGTTCTCAACGGTGCCGTACTCTTGCAGGTACTTCGTCGCCGTCTTGGGACCAACACCTTCGACGCCGGGCACGTTGTCGACGGAGTCGCCGACCAGCGTTTGGAAATCAACAACTTGCTCGGGCCGAACGCCCCAATCCTCGAAGAGCGAAGTGGCGTTGTACACAATCTGTTTGCGCAGGTTAAAGACGTGGATCTTGTTGCTGAGCAGCTGACGGCAGTCTTTGTCGCTTGAACAGATATGTACATCCATGCCATGCTTCGCACCAGCGTCGGCGAGAGTCGCAATCAGGTCGTCAGCCTCGAAGCGTTCCATCTTCACAACGGGGATACGCATCGCTTCGAGCATCTGCTCAATCAGCGGCATTTGCAGCTGGAGATCGTCGGGCATCGGCGCTCGCTGGGCCTTGTATTCGGCGTACATCTCATCGCGGAATGTTTTGCCCGGCAAATCGAAGCAAACGACCAAGTGTGTCGGCGTGCGTTCCCTGCGGATGAACAGCATGTCCTTGGTGAAGCCGAACAGCGCATTCGTCGGCAACCCGGCGGGGCTGGTCATCTGCGGGATGGCGTGGAAGACCTGAAATATCAGCGAAAACGCATCTATCAAGTACAGTTTTTCCGGCGCTGGTATTGTCATGACATTCCAAACAAGATCGATCGGATAACAGGATCAGGCCAGTGAGCAGCTGTGGAAGCGTTTCGCGACTCAACATAATCCCCACCCTCGCATTCTAAGCACACCAGCACGAAGCCGCAAGCAAACTCACGCACCGATTCGCCCGCGTGCGGAAAAAAGATAGGATATTTTCGATAACGGGTAAGTCGCATGTCTTTTTCAATATAGGGCCATTGTCGTGGAACAGTCACCGCTGATTGAGGTCAAGAAGGTTAAAGGCAAAGGACGAGGCGTTTTCGCGAAGAAACGAATCGCCAGAGGCGCGGTTATCGAGTGCGTGCCGATCGTTCTCGTTCCGATTAAGGCGTTCGCCGGCGAGCGCGACAATAAATTCGTCAACACCTATCTCTACGTTTGGGACGATGAGTACATGGCCATCTGTCTGGGCTATGGCTTGATGTATAACCACTCCTTCGAGGCGAACGCCAAGTACGTCTATGGCGCCAAGCAGATGACCTATCGCGCAAAGCGTGTCATCGAACCCGGCGAGGAGATCACGATCAACTACAACTACTACCCCGGCAACCGCGACCCGTTGAGCTTTGAGATGGTGTGACGATGCCATCGCGGTTTAGCCGCTCGCTTTCAACGAGCGCGGCCTACGTGTTGCCGTGGTACATGTTCGCGCTCGCCGAAAGCGAACGGCTAAACGTATACTCATTGACACATTCCTGCCGCTCGTGTATTTTTATTACATAGGTGATCGTCCCTTTTTTCGTTCTGCGCGAGCAATCCATGACACAACCGCACCGCTGCTCCGGGCCAATGTCGCGGCGTAATTTCCTGAAAATCGGCGGGCTTACCCTCGGCAGCCTCGGTACCGCGGGCATTGTACCCTGGAAGGTCAGCGCGACCGAACCGGGTGATCGCTCGCCGGACACTTCCGTCATTTTCATTTGGCTGCCGGGCGGGCCGCCGCACATGGAAATGTACGACATGAAGCCGGACGCCCCGGCGGAGTATCGCGGCGACTTTCGGGCTGTGCGAACGAACGTGCCAGGCATCGACGTCTGCGAACATCTGCCGATGCACACGCGGATTGCGGATAAGTTCACGATCATCCGTTCGATCGCGCACAATTTCGCCGATCACGGCGGCGGGCACAAACGCTTCCTCACAGGCCGCGATCCCGCGTCGCCCGTCGGGTTCGTCAACGATCACCCGATGGTCGGCTCGATGGTCTACAAAGTTCGCGGCCAACGATCCGGCGGCGTGCCCAACTACATCAACGGCACTGACGGCGGACGCGAAAATATCGATACGTTCAGCTTCGGCAGCGCCTATCTCGGACCGTCCGTGCATCCATTCACCTTCGGCGGCGATCCGACCGATCCGAACTTCCAGATTCGCAACCTGCGGCCGACCCAGTCCGACGAACGATTCGGCGAACGCCTGCAACTGCTACAACGCATCGAGCAAAACCAAAACGCCAACGATGTCAACGGCTCGATGAACGCCATCGACACCTATCGCCGCCGGGCGCTCGACATGCTGACCACGGACGAAGCTCGCCGGGCGTTTGACCTGTCGCTGGAACCTCGCCATGTACGCGAACGTTACGGCATGCATCGCTACGGGCAACGAGCGTTACTGGCACGGCGATTGGTCGAGGCCGGCGCGAGCTTTGTGACGATGGTAATGGAGAATCCGTCGTTTCCGGGCCAATCGTTCCCGTCCGATGCGACGTACAACTGGGATTCGCACGCGGTCAACTGTCATATCTTCAACGACAGCCTGTACCGCTTCCCGATGTATGACCGTGCCGTGACCGCGTTGATCGAAGACTTGTACGATCGCGGCTTGGATCGCCGAGTGCTGCTGATCGTGACCGGTGAATTCGGTCGCACGCCGCGAATTACCTATTCCAACGACCGCCCGGGCCGCGACCATTGGCCGGCGGCGATGAGCCTGATCGTCTCGGGCGGCGGCATGCGGATGGGTCAGGTGATCGGTTCAACGAATGCGCGAGGCGAGCATCCGCGTGATCGGGCAATGACGCCGAACGACCTCTGGGCGACAATGTTTGCGCACCTGGGCATCGACCACAATCACACGTCGTTCCTCGATCACACCGGCCGCCCGATGCCGATTCTGCCCTTCGGTACGCCGATCGCGGAGCTGGGATAATGACATGTTTGACGCCACCGACAAAAGTACGAGCCGGAAGCGTAAGCGACGGATTTCTCCAGTCCGTCGCTTACGCTTCCGGCTCGTAAAGTGACTTTTGTCGGTCGCGTCATGTTTACGTTTAGCGCTCGCGTGATATCTTGCCTGCGAGGCATCCAACGAGCGTTAATCGTAAACAATCAATCAATTCGCAACGACGCCCGAATCGCCTGAAATACCGGCAACATCTCGTCAATGTCGAGGTCGGTCGCCTGCCACATTACGAGCACGGTTCCCGTCTCCGCATAAAAACACCGCGTGACGCACGTATTCGTGAAGTCGAGCGTGAAGAACTGAATGTCATGTCCCACCGCCGGCTGCCCAAGAATCGATTCGATGGCCTCCTCGGCTTCCAAACCTGGATAATCCGCTCGCAGCGCTTCGAGCACAGTTTCCGCGACGGTACCCACTTCCGGCATCTCCGCGTCGAACGTCAGCACAAAAAACGCTGAGTTGAGACTCTGCACGGCAACGGTCCAGCCGTTGTCTGAATTCTCGCGTGTCAACGTCCAGTTTGATGGATATTGAAAGCGGACCCCATCCTCTTGAAACATTCGCGACATGGCTACTGTTAGACCCCACGCATGCAGAATCGACGATCGTCCGAGCCTGAGCGCCAGCGAAAGGCACCGGGTTCCCTTCGCTGGCGCTCAGGCTCGGATCGGACAAGGCGATAACTTACCATCATTGTACACGGCAGGATCGATTTGTTCCGCACGGGCTGGCGAAGTTGAACCGCGTTCCCAATTGTCGCGACACCGCCGTGACAATTGGTTCATGGAGTGCGACATCCAGTGTCGATGAAAGTCACACACCCCGATGTGCAACCTCGATTCACCAGGAACTTCTCCATGCCACGCTACCACTTTGTTCCGCTGTTTCTCTCCCTCATCGCCATCGCATCCTATGCAAACACAGGGCGTAGCCAAGAACTATCCGGCGGCGGCTGGCGCGGCACATGGCATGATGAAAACAAGGACCACACCGGTCCGTTGCGCGGATGGTTCAAGCAGACTCACGACGGCCACTACCGCGTGGCCTTCACGGGAAAATATGCCAAGGTCGTCCCGTTCTTCTTTTCTACCAAGCTCAACGTCGTCGGACGCGACGGCGATCAGGTCATCCTCGGCGGGTCATCACGGCTGCCGTTGTTCGGACGCTTCAACTACAACGGCGCCGCGGACGGTAACAACTTCAACGCGCAATATGACTCACGCCTTTGGCGGGGATCGTTTCGCCTGACGCGGTAGGAGCAAAGGTGGGTACTACCGATTGTTACTTCGCTTTCGCCGATCGTTTCTCCATCGGCTCAACGGACGTCACATGCAAAAGGGAGCATATCCGGAATTCGCTTGGCACGCCCTCCTTATCAGCATCAATGCCAACAAGGATGTCGGTGCGGGTGAGCCATGCCATTTTCGGATGACGCACTTCATAGGTCAGGCCGCTCGACATAATGAGCCGAAACGGTTTAAAAGGTTGCGCTCGCAGTAGGTCGCGAAAGGTTTGAACCGTCATCTGCGTTCCTCCGATCGAGGCTCGGATTTGGTTCCATATTTCTTGTTTCAGCTTCCCGAGTTCACTCTGGACGACGCACTTCTTGGATGACACCACCGATGCGGAACAAGCGGTGAAGATTTGAGAAGTAGAGCGGCCTCTGCCAAATCAATCCGCATTCCTCGACGTAGCCTTGAATCTCGCGGCGATTGTAGGTTCGGCAGTGCCAAAGGCTGCTGCACAATGCGCCCGCGAAGGTGTCCTCCGTCGTCATGAGCAGCAGTTTACCGCCTGGCCTTAGCACACGAGCGAATTCACGCAGCGCCGGCCGAGGGTCAGGAAGGTGCTCGATCACCCAACCGCATACCATCGCGTCGAAGAATTGGTCGGGGTACGGCAAGCGAGTGAGATCGGCGGAGACATAACTGATGCGATCGCTCTTCAGCCGGCGAGAGGCCCGACGAAGCATCGACTGCGAAAGGTCGAACGCCGCGATGGATGCATCGGGGTCGGCGCGGCGGAGTATCTCCCGGCAGTAGCGACCGTCGCCGCAGCCCGCATCGAGAATGCGTTTGCAACCTCGCACATCGAACGCTTCCGGCTTGAAGACCTGGCCGGCGAGCAAAGCATGCCCGGTGAGGATGCCGGATACGCGCGTGAGCTTGCCGGCGATACCGTCGTAGTGATGCTTAATGAAGCTGCGGTATTCCGTCGAATTCTTACGGCGAATCTGGCCTGATTCGAGTGCCTTCTTTAAGGCAGAGGTGATCGGGTTCTTTGTCGCCGACACAGGCGATGGGAGGGTTTGTTGGGAATTCATGGATGAAGCTCAAACGGCTATTCGGCGTTGGTAAACGAACCATTCCAAAGATAACAATAGCACTGCCAGCAACAGAATCCACTTCCAAATCTCACGTGCTTGCATTTTTTCTTCATCCGTCGCAATTCGCTCCGTGCCGATGTGGATCGCTTCGCGCGGCTCGATGTTGCTTTCGTTGACATCAAGAAGGTTTACGGCGAACGCCCGGACGGGCTGAACAGCCGACACACCGTCCTTGGCCGGCGCGGCTTTGTCGCCTGCTTGATAGCGATAAATGCCCGTTTTTTCGGTATCGGAAAATACAATTCCACTCCGTTCGCCGCGTGCCAGCTGCACCTTCTTATTCCCAGGCTGCGTCAGGTCGATCGCCCGGAACCCAGCCTCGGGTCGAAGTACGACGGGCTCGCCCGGCGCCACGCTTATCGCTCGCACCGAATCATCGACATTGCCCAGCGTGTACAGCACGTTCCGCAGGAACAGCGGGAAGCTCGTTTGCAACGGCCAATCGCTGACGAGTTCTTCCTTGTCGTTCATCAGCGCAAACGTCTGCACGAGATCGGAATGCGGCCCACGCGGCAAGGTGAACAACAGCGAGGCCTGATTGCTCGTCTCGATGACCCTTGCGATCGCCGGCAGGTTGCGCTTTTTCGCGTCACCATCGGGCAGGTCGAATTGCTCCGCTGCTTTCGCGTCAAGGTCGTTCTTCACGTCAAAAACAAACGCTTCATGTGTCCGAGCGTCCCAGATTGTGGTAATGTGCCGAAGCAGAGGATGCTGCTGTTTGCTCGGCATCAACAGCGGGTTCTTCAATTTCTTATCGGACCGTCGCCACGGCGGCGGGACCTGGTCGATGAAATAGGTGTTAGCGAGCGGCATGTCGGTCTCATCGTCCGGCGTGCAACGGTCGAAGATGACGAGATCGGCATCGCCACTGCGGGCAATCTTACGGTACTTGTCGGTCGTCAGATCGCTGGCGGCGATGCGCTCAGCGTCGGCGATTTTGCGTGTCCCCTCCTGGTCGAAAAACGCATCGAGCACGGGGTTCGGTCGCCCGACGATCAAGATTTTCGCCTTGCGCGTCGTTCCCAGCGCGAGCCAGGCTTGATCGTCCAACGGAAACGCGTCGCCGACTTTTTCGAGATAGGCATGCAACGTCACATTCTGACGCGGATCGATCGGCGGCAGCACGAAGCGGCCATCGTTGGCGCGCATCTCGCCGGGTTCATCGACCTCGTCGGATTTTTCCGTGCCCTCGGTGAACTTGCGAGCCGTCATCTTCACGATTCGTTGCAGCGGATAGGCGAGTTTGCCATCGATATAGACATCGAGTTTGAGGTTCGCGGTCGCCTCCCTGGCGCGAAAGTTGGCAGCGCGGACATAGGCGTAGAGCTGTTGTAATGATGCCATCTGCCTTGCTAGCTCCTCGCGCTTTTTCTGCTCTTCCGGCGTCTTCGCTGGGCCTTCAAATTTGTCTTGTTGCATCGGACGGCGCAGCACATTGAGGCCGACGATGGCGAGATTGTCGGTGTCGCCAGGAGTCTTCCGTTTGCCGGCCATGCGATAGCGAAGATTGAGGTTGCCCAGCGCCGATGCATTGCCGGCGAGCCGAGCGTTCAGGCCGGCAAGCGTCGCGTCGGAGAGCTTCGCGAATCGGCCGTCGGAATAAAGGTGAACCTGCGTCTTCGTACCACGCGTTTGCACGAAGGTGCGCTTCTGATCCTCCAGCACGTCGTTGGGCTGTGACGCGGCATCCTCGGTCGAACGCACGGGGTTGGCCAAGCCCTCAGCGAGTGCGAGCGCCTCCTCGATGCGGGTCGGTCGTTCGGTGGGCTTGATCGATTGCACCGCTGCCCGGAGCTTTTCCTTGTCGTTGGTGTAGGTTTGCAGTGTCGAGGCTTTCGAGTTGAAAACGAGCACCATGCCAACATCGCTATCGGAGGCGGCATCGATTTCACGCAATGCTTCGCGTTTGGCCCACTCGAGACGGTTCGGTTCGACATCGTTCGCTGACATGCTGGCGGAATTGTCGATCAGTAGTATGTAATGCTTGCCCGCCCCGACCGCGCCATGGAAACGCAAGCCGAGGATTGAGTAAATCAGGAACAACAACGCACTAAGCTGAAGCACGAGCAACACATTATTGCGCAGCCATTGAAACAGCGTGTTGACGTGCAAGTCCTCGATACTCTTCTTCCACAGAAACGTACTCGGCACTTGCAACGGCTTGCGTTTGAGTTTAAGGAAATACAGAATCACGAGCACGATCGGCAGCATTAACAAGAATAGCGCCGCCCATTCGTTGATACGCAATTCGTAGCTGATGTCGAAGTCGTTTGCGAGAATGCCATTGATCCAGCCGTCCAGGCCAACCAGCCGAAGCGCAACGAGGATGTATCCAGGTATCGCCGACAGCGTCAGCACAACGAGCGCGACCGGGAACCAGTGATTCGCGATGGGCGCAAACAGGCGTTTCATTTGGTCCCATCCTTCCGATGCGCCAATCCAAAATACGAATCACGAAAACACGAAAGCATGAAAACACGAAAGAGGAGAACAGATGATTTTTTTCGTGATTTCATGCTTTCGTGTTTTCGTGATTCGTTTTGAATCGACCACATTTCCATCTTCTTTCGGATTTCGATTCTCGGATTTCGGATTTCATCGAACCAGCCCGCGCTGCCGCAGATACGTCAGCACCAGCCGATCGAACGGCATCTGGTTGCTCGTCATCAAATAACTGATCCCGCGGCGATTGCAAAATTCCTGCAGCCCGGCCTGGTACGCTGCGAGCGTTTGCTTGTAGCGTTTGATGAGCGGTGCGGATACGCTGACCTCGGCTTCGTCCTCGTCTTCGATGTCGACCAGTTTCAGATCGCCCATGATACCCGGCTCCAATTCCTCTTGCGAGAGAATTTGAATCACGTAAATGTCGAATTGCCGAGCGACGAGGTAACGCAGCGCGTCCTCGTAACCGGCCTTGTCCATCATGTCGCTCAGCAAAATCACGATGCCCTTGCCTGACGACTTCATGGTGAACGTCCGCAGCGATTCGCGCAAATTACTAGGCCCGGCAGTTTCGAGTTTTTGCAGAAAGTCGAGAACGCGCCACAGCGACTTGCGGCCACGCACGGCCGGCAGCGATTGCGTGATCTTGTCGTTGAACGCGTGGATGACGACGCGGTCCATGTTGACCAGCCCGACAAACGCTAGCGCCGCCGCGACTTGGCGAGCATAGTGGAGTTTCGAAGGCGTACCGAAATCCATCGACAAGCTGTTGTCGATCAACACGTAGAAGTGCAAATCTTCCTCTTCTTGGAACAAGCGGATGAAGAGCCGATCGAGCCGGGCGAAGAGGTTCCAGTCGAGGAAGCGAAGGTCGTCGCCTATGACATAGTTGCGATAGTCGGCGAATTCGACCGATTGGCCTTTGCGTTTGCTGCGGCGTTCGCCTTTGACGGCCCCGGTGAATATTTTGCGCGACACGAGTTCGAGCTGTTCCAGCCGATGCAGAAACTGCGGATCGAGCAGCGTCGGCGTGGCGGTGTCGGGCATGAGTGAACCTCGGCGAATCGGGCGACGATCATCAAGCCATTTGCAATCGTATCAGAACCACGCACGAAGTAAGTGGTTTGGACACACACTGCTTGCAAGTTCAAACCACCTACTTCGTGCGTGGCTCCGACATCGTCGCAATAAGATCGTTCTCATCGCCTTGTGCAAAATCGCGGCAATTATCAAGAACTCAGTACTTGCGATTCGGACGGGCGTGATCGTTCGCCGTTTTCTCAATACCTCGACTTCAAATAAATATTTGCTTGCAAGTTTATCGAGAGCAGCAATAGCCGGCGTAGGTCCGCCCGCTTCCATATCCTGCCGGCTTTGTCGCGAAATCCCAGCAGCTCTGCTTTGTCTGGCAATTCCAACGACCTTGTACGTTTGAGTTCGCCGAGTGAATGGAGAGCGTTCAAAGGACCAATCATTATCAAAGTCCTCACACCAAATTCGGACCCCTTTTGATTTTAGCGAATTCCAGGTCATTCTCCCAATCCGTTGACGTCCGCTCGCAATCCTGGTTAAATGGTTGCATGGCCCGACGCGCTCCTTTTTCAGCGGATGCGGTTCGCTATGAATGAGGAAACACCCAAATCGACTGCCCCCATGAGCCGCATCGGCAAATACGAAATCCTTGAACACATCGCCACGGGCGGAATGGGCATCGTTTACAAGGCACGCGATCTCAAGCTCGATCGAATTGTCGCACTGAAGCTTCTCCCGGCCGATCTCGCAAAACAAAAAAACACGCTTATTCGTTTCGATCGTGAAGCCAAGGCGGCGGCGCATCTCACGCACGAGAACATCGTCGCCATCTATGACGTTGACGAGGAAGCGGGCACGCACTTCATCGCTTTCGAATTCATCGAAGGCACCGATCTCCAGGACTACATCAACCGCAAATGCCGGCTCGATCCCGAAGAAGCTCGCCAGCTCATGATTCAGGCGGCCCGAGCCTTGCAGCATGCCCACGCACAGGGCATCGTACACCGCGACATCAAACCCTCGAATTTCTTGCTCTTGCAAAAAGATCATCGCATCGTCGTCAAGCTCTCCGATTTCGGCCTGGCGATTCGCAACGAAAGCAGCGAAGAGTACCGCATCACGCGCGACAATACGACCCTCGGCACCGTGGACTACATATCGCCTGAGCAAGCACGCGACAGCCGGGCAGCCGATATTCGCAGCGACATCTATTCGCTCGGCTGCACGTACTTTCATGCGCTGGCGGGCGTCGCGCCATTTGCTCGCGGCTCGATGCCTGAGCGGCTCATGCATCACCTGCAATCGGCACCGCCGGACGTTCGGAAGTATAACAAGGCCGTGCCGGAGGCGATCGTCGCGATCTTGCAGCGAATGCTAGCTAAAAAACCGGAGGACCGCTATCAAACGCCGACGGAGTTGCTCAACGATCTCGAAAACCCCGATAACGTGATTGGCGACAAACGCGGTTTGTCCATAGGCAAACTCGATGTCGCGGCCCAACGCCGAGCAAAGAATGAGCTGACCCAAATCGTTGAAAAGAACGAGTCGGAAATCCCGCCGGAGGAGCCGCAGCAAGTGAAAACGCTGCGGGCGAAAAAGGCCTCGACGGACGAGGCCGTAACCGACGCTGCACCCACCGAGAAACCGACGCCTCGCGCGGAGCGCAAGGACAAAGCGAAACGCCAAACCGAGAGCGAGCCTGCACGCCGCGATAGGCCGCAATCCGCCGGGATAGGTGCACAGGCCTGGCTGCTTGGCGCCGGCGCCGTCATCTGTCTGCTTGTGGCGGTGATGGTTGCCGCGATGCTATTGGGCGGCAGACAATCCCAGAATGCCAATAAGGCCAAAGTCGACCCACCGCCCGATGATCCGCCACAGATCCTCGTCGAGAAAACGCCCCAGAAGCCGATCGAAACGCCCAAGGTCGTGATCGACACGTCGCCACGGAAGATGACGGTGATCGGACCCGATTTCCCAATCATGGATCGCAAACCCGACAGGAGTGAGCGCGATGCGCTCAACAAGCAATACGCCGGCCCGTTTGAAGCGTTCCCGGCTCTGCCCAAAGATGCCCGCATTGTAAAGATATCCCGCCTCGCATCCACTAGCAAAAGCGTCTTTCGGACCTTGGCCGACGCTCTCAACGACACCAAGCCGGGCAAGGTCAACGTCATCGAAATTCACGACGATGGCCCGATTCACATCAAGTCGCTGCCAGCCCTTACCAAGCGCACGATTTGGCTGCGGCCCGGCGACGGATTCCGCCCATTGCTCGTCTGGAACAGCCCACAGCGCAGGATAGACGCAGAGTCGCCGCCGAATCTGTTCACGCTCACGGACGGCAAGCTCATCGTCGAACGACTGGATTTCACGATGCAATCATCAGGTGATCTGTCAGCGACGATCTTCCACTTGCCCGGAACCGACGCTTATCTGCGTGACGCCACGTTTGCGATCGCCGGCTCTTCGACACTCGGCGTCACGCTCGTTCGACGCGATCCTCCCAAGGAAAAGCCCGACGACAAACGCACACAGACCTGGCTTCAGCATTGCACGATCCGCGGTTCGGATGTCGTCCTGTTTGATTTCGCTGAATCGCCGGGCGACGTGCTCGTTTCGGACAGTTTTTTCGCCGGCTATCAACATCCCGTAATTCGCCTGCGTTCGTGCGTGGGCTGTGCGTTCGGCTTTCGCTTTATCCGCTCGACCGTCGTCACCGGGCATAGCTGGCTACGCTGGGCGCCCTCGCTCGGCAAACGCGCAAATCCCGAGATCTTCGTGCGCTTGCTCGACACCATCCTGAGCCGAGATGATACGACGACTTCCCAGGGCGATCTTCTGCAACTCGACGATGCGCTCGACTTATCGAAGGTTACCTGGAGGGTGGACAACGCCGTCTACGCGGGCTGGAGAAATTTACTGTCATCGCGGCTCAAGACGCTCTCGTCCTTGGAACTGGAGGCCTGGAGGTCGCAATGGAAAATCACCGCTGGTGATCGCTCGCTTGCAGAGACTTGGCCGACCAGCCCACCACCGGATATCCACTTGGTGCCATTGGACATTTTTGTCCCACGCCCGGACCCAAATGGGGATCCCGTGGCGTTCGCCGCATTGACTTCGCCCTCGGCAGTTGGCTGCGTGGTCGGCCATCTGCCGCCGAGCCCAGAGCATGGCCTCGTGCGCGCATTCGCCGCCGAGACGATGCCGATCATCACGCAGAGCGAGCCCAATCCACCGGCAATCGAATCGCCGAATGATGGTCTCTATCACGGCGAACAGCTCGATCTCACTAAGGTCGATCTCGGCGCTCACCTCACTGCGATGTTCAAACAGGACGGCTTCCGTCCAGCGCCTCGCATTGTCATGCATCTCACCGGCCGCGGCATCTGCCAAACCAGCCCACTCATCGCAGTCAACGTGCCAAACCTTGTCTTGGTTTTCGAGCCGACCAAGGATCCAAAGGACGTTCTCGTGCTGGAGGCCAAACCTAAAGTGCTGATCCAGCAGTCGCCGATGTTCGAGATCACCGGCGGGAATTTTGAACTCTTCAGCTGCCGCGTCCGCATCAATCCCGCGTCAACCGTTCCCGCCATCGTGCAAGTTCAACAGGGCCATCTGACGCTGACTCGCTGCCATCTCGAAGGCCCGCTGACCAAAGCGGAGACGTTCCAATATCTCATCGGCATGAACACCCAAGGCTCGATTCCGGGCACCCTCACTCTGCGCGATAGCTATCTCGTCGCCGCGAAAACAATGCTGCAACTCAACAATCAAACGCAACTGCGGGCACGCGGAAACGTCTTCATCGCGCTTGGCGACGCCATCGTCTTCGATCAGGCGGCTCCCACGACGAAACTCGTTCATGCGCTCGACCACAACACGTTTGCCCTGAAACATAATCTCGTCGTCGTTAAACACAAGAGCAGCGGAAAACTCGAAGGCGATTCGTCGTTCTTCGCCCATAGCAACGTGTTTCTTGCACCGTTCGCCGACGACGCCGAGAAACCAATACTCCTGCACGGCGTCGAGCCTTTCGCCTCGCGAGGCCGATGGCATTGGCAAGGCTGGCATAACGTCTACGACGGCCGGTTGCATGCATTCTTCGCGGGCTTCGAGGCCAAACCCGCTGCACGCCAGCAACTCAACGACTGGCGAACCGCATGGGGACCGACAGCCGAGCAGGCATCGCTTTCCTATGACATGAATGTGACGACGAAGCTCATCGGCCTCGATGTGTCCACGCATCCGGATATGTTGCGGCAACTCGATCGCTTGGTGCTGCCCAAAACATTGCGTGGCGATCTGACCCAGGCACCGCCCGGGGCTGACCTTTTCGCCGTTGGAATTTTGAGAAAGAAGGGATGACCGGACGTGTTTCGTTTAGCCGCTCGCTTTTGGCAAGCGCGGCCTTTGGATCGCTTGTTCGCGCTCGCCAAAGGTAAGCCGCTAAACGAATTGAATCCGGTCGCAATGCATGCGTTTCGCACTCCTCGGTGAACATCCGGACGGATTGGATTTGGCGCGAGCACTTGTCGCGACATGCCGCCATCAATTGCGCGCCTTCGGCGGCACGCGCACAGGCCAAGGCCAGGTCGAGTCGCTTGGCACGATCATCTACTATCGCGATCTGGAAGAGGTACTCGCGGACCCCGACATCGACGCGGTCATCGTGGCCACGCCGATCGCGCAACGTCCTGCTCACCTTCGCCGAGCGCTGCAATCGGAACGCCATGTGTTCTGTGTGCATCCCGCCGATCCGTCGCCGGATGTTGCGTACGAGGCAGCCATGATCCAGGCCGACACGAATCGCGTCCTGCTGCCAATGCTGCCGATGGCTCTACACCCGGCCATGGCGCGATTCACGGAATTGATGCAAGCAACCGTGGCGGCGCAGGTTCTCGAATTGGAGATCGCATCCAGCGAGGAAGTGCTTCAGAACACAGGCGGCGTCAATCCAAAACCGAGCCTGCCTGGTTGGGACGTGCTTCGTCGGGTCGGCGGCGAGGTGGACGCAGTCTACGTGCAGACGGGGAAATCGGCATTCGCAAAAGGCGAACCGCTACTGCTTTCCGGCAGGTTTCTGAGCGGGCTGCTCTTCCGTGCCATGCTGCTGCCGAGCCAGGCCGCGCAACATTGGCGCATCGCGCTGGTGACGCCGACGGATCGCATCACGCTTGATTTTCCCGACGGCTGGCCCGGCCCCGCGCGGCTGGATTTCGTTGACGCCGCCGGCCAATCGCAAACGGAAACCTGGCCTGCGCATCATCCATGGGAAACACTGATCCGCCGATTCGAGGAAGCCGTCGAAACATCCCGCAAACAAATCCCGCGACCGGGCCAAATCGACATCGCTTGCCTGACGAACCCGATACCCACGTTAGGTTGGCAGGACGAGCTGCGTGCCCTGGAACTCGACGACGCCACCCGCCGTTGCGTCGTCTATGGCCGCGTCGGTACACTCGACCATCAAGAGGCGACCGAGGAGGCGAGCTTCAAAGGCACGATGACGCTCGTCGGTTGCAGCCTCATCTGGCTCACCGTCGTCGTGCTGATCCTGTCCACTTGGCAACCCTGGCTGGCCTGGGCCATCCTGCCGCTGTTCGCCGTCTTCCTTGTGATGCAGGCCCTGCGGTGGATCATTCCGTCGCAGCGGTGAAGTATTCCGCTTGCGGCTTAGCGCTCGGATCGGCCCATGTGAGCGCTAAGCCGCAAGCGGCATACAGAAACGAAAAAAGGCCGATCCGCGCCATCCTTGGCGTGTGATCGGCCTTTCTTCTGGCCGGCGTCCATGCCTGACCATCCTGCCATGGCGGGCAGGATCGCACCTCTGTCCTTGCGGACAGTAAGCGGCCACCAGGGAACCGTCCTTGCTACCTGGCAAGCCTATTGCTGCGCGAAAGATGAATGATCCTTCTCCGAGAAGTCCTATCTCACTAGGCCCATTCCTTGGCCTGCGAGAAGGACCATTCATCCATCCGCGCAGCGGAAGTCTGCATCAGCGCGCACGAGGCACGCAGTGATTCTTGCTTTGCTTCAAACCGACGCTTCAATGATGCTTGTGCTTGGAGAAAGACGAGGCTCACGGCCTGCCGCGCGGCCTGCCCGAATGCTTGGCCCGGCGACGATCCGACGACTGCTTGAAAAAATCCACCACGATGAAATCACGACGAGGCGTCGTGCCTGCAGTGTAATAAATCGTCCAGAAATTCTACCCCAACTACGTTTGCAGCTGGCGTTGTTGATGAAAGAGAGGATAACGACTTTTCCAGTCCTGTCAACCCTGATTCGATGAAATCATCATGTCAAAAAGGGCTCGCCGCGCGCAACTCGTTGGCAATACTTCACCAACGTAAAATAAAATTCTCACGAACCGCCTACCGGCGATGATGCACGCATGTTTACAGGCCGGACTCAGGGCGAATGCTCTTTAAGCCCACGGATCCAGGCAGACCGGCGAAGGCGCTTGCAGCGTGTTATGCAAAGGTGCCTGAAGGAGAGTCGCTCTAGAAATAATCACCTATTCCAACTCTTGGCCCTTTCTCGTCTCGAAAGTAATTTGAAATAACTACAACAACGACACTTGCCAGCCCATCTCAATTTACATGCGTCGGTGAAACCGATAACCTCCGGCCTCATGACCCAACGGAGTATTCCATGTCCAACGCTTCACGCGGATAGTCCGTTCGTTTTCATCGCAAATACCAGAACCAGCAAGCCCAAGGGTGACGTACGCCGAACCCTTGGGATTCCGCACGTTCAATAATTCCGATTACCTCGCTTGCCAATCTCGTTTATGATGGGAAGGATTCCGCAGGCTCACAGAGCGTGAGCCAACCCCTCTAATGGAAAGGACCACACATGCGAACCCAAATGACCACGCTGCTAATCGCCCTGTTGCTGAGCACGCGCATCGCCACCGCTCAACCGCCCGCGAAACCGCTCGATGCGGATGTAGCCGCGCTCGTCAAGGGCAACAACGAGTTCGCGTTTGACCTGTACCATCAATTGCGGCACCAAAAGGGCAACTTGTTTTTCTCCCCGTACAGCATCTCCACCATGTTGGGAATGGCTTATGCTGGGGCCAGGGGCGAAACCGCCGAACAAATGGCGAAAACGCTCCATTTTACTTTGAGCCAGGAAAAGCTGCATCCGGCGTTCGGCAAACTCATGCGGGAAATGCCGGATCAAGTCAACGTGGCCAACGGTCTCTGGCGACAACAGGGCTTTCTTTTGCGAGATCCCTTCATGGCCGTGGCCCGCCAGTCTTATCGGGCCGAGTTGGGCGAGGTCGATTTCTCGAACGCCACAACGCGCGACACCATCAATCGGTGGGTAGAGAAGCACACGCGGGGCAAAATCCGCGACTTACTCAGCCCAGCGGATGCAGGCGCCAGCACTCGCCTCGTCCTCGCGAATGCGATCCATTTCAAGGACGAATGGAAAACCGTTTTTCCTCAGAAGGACACGAAGGACGCCGATTTTTTAGTCGAGCCGGGCAAGAAAGTCGTCGTGCCCATGATGCGACTCGGCATGCACTACTTTAACTGTTCCTTGACCGCCAACTTTAAGATGTTGGAATTGCCTTACGCTGATGATCGCCTCGCGATGGCTGTGGTCCTACCTGTGAAAAAAGGCGGCTTGGCGGAGTTGGAGGCAACTTTAACAGCGAAACAAATGGACTTTGCCTTCGATTGCCTCACAAAATGGAAAATGTCCTCTATTATTTTGCCACGATTCAAGATGCAATCCAGCTTTAGGCTGCGCCCAACCCTAACAGACCTAGGAATGTCTCACGCATTCAGCCCCGCTGCCGATTTCTCCGGAATCGGCGCATCGGTTCCACCTCTCCGCTCCGTTGTTCATAAGGCGCGCATTGACGTTGACGAACAGGGCACCGAGGCAGCGGCGGCTACGGCTGGTGGGTGGGCGTTAAGTGCAGGTATCAACTTTTACGCGGACCATCCGTTCTTCTTCTTTATCTTCGACAAACGGACACGAGCGATTATTTTCATGGGACGAGTCAACGATCCATCGGCACCAATCGAATAGGGAGAATTGTATGTACATTCCGGCATGGCTTTCTGGTTTATTCGGAAAGAAAACTCAACCCTTCAGGCGAAACGGGCGTTCCATTTCGCAGATATTTCGTACCGTATTGGACATCGAGCAGCTCGAAAAGCGAATCGTTCCAGTGATCGCGGGATCGGATGTGCAGTTTGGCCAGTCACCTATGGATGGAGCCAGCTATGATGGCGTGGTCATATCCGGTTTGCCGATACCCAGCGGAGATTTCCCGTGCCCAACGCTTCAACGCTTCAACGCTTCAACGCTTCAACGCTTCAACGCTTCACGCAGAGTAGCGCGTTCGTTTCCACTGCAAATACCAGAACCAGCAAGCCCAAGGGTGAGGTACTCCGAACCCTTGGGCTTCCGCGCGTCCAATAATTCCGATTCCCTCGCTTGCCAATCTCGCTTATGATGGGAAGGATTCCGCCGGCTCACAGTGCGTGAGCCAACCTCACTAATGGAAAGGATAACTTCATGCGATTCCAAATGACCACGCTGTTAATCGCCCTGCTCCTGAGCACGAGCATCGCCACCGCCCAACC
>CAMAUE010000021.1 GCA_945861245.1 Singulisphaera sp. GP187 | reverse complement strand
GAAGGTTATGGCTACGTCGCCGGTTCGGGCAGCACCCCCCGCATGACCGCCGTCGGCCTGCTCTGCCGTCAGTACATGCAAAACTGGGGGCCGTCCCGTCCCGAGATGATCAAAGCGATCAACACCTATATCAAGCAAACCGGGCCGATCCCGCAAGACGTCTATTTCTACTATTACGCCACCCAGGTCATGCATCACTTCGGCGGCGAAGCGTGGAAAGATTGGAACGAAAAGATGCGCGAAATGCTCGTCAAGAAACAAGACAACACGAGCGGCGCCAACCAAGGCAGCTGGGCCCCGCAGGGCGATCCGTTCGCCGGTGCCGGTGGTCGCCTGATGATTACCTCGCTCAACCTGCTTACACTCGAAGTCTACTACCGCTACCTGCCGCTCTATTATCGCGACGCCGGTTACAAAATGGACAAGGCCGTGCAGAACGCGATTGCGCCTTGACCACTTGTTGCGCCCGCGATCATCAGAGCCAGAAGCTTAAGCGACGGTCAAATTCACCGTCGCTCACGCTTCCGGCTCTTAGATTGACGAGCCGGAAGCGTAAGCGACGGTATGTTTCATCCGTCGCTCACGCTTCCGGCTCGTAGCACTCATTCAGGCAAGACCATCATGAACGGCATCTGGACTGACATCGAAGTCGCAGGCAAGCGGGTCGAAATCTACGAACCGCCTGCCAATCCTCTGCCGCGCTTCGGCGTGATCTACCTGCATCCGCTCGGCCTGGAGACGCTCCGTGATCGGCCCGCGTTTACGAAATTTCTCGATGCCTACAAGCTCGTCTGTGTTTGCCCGCATGCCAAACGTTCGTGGTGGGTAGATCGCGTCTGCCCGGAATTCGATGCGAAATTGACCGCCGAGCAGCATGTGCTAAAGAACGTCATGCCGATCTTCGCCGAGCGCTGGAGGCTGCCGCCGCGATCGGTCGGCGTGTTCGGCATCAGCATGGGCGGGCAGGGTGCAGTGCGATTGGCGTTCCGGTATCCAAAGCTGTTCCCTGTCGTTGCGGGCATCGCCTCGGCATTCGACTTTCAAGAGCTTCACGGTTTGGGCGAAACGCTCGACGAGATTTACGACAGCAAAGAGCAATGCCGCCAGGACACGGCGGTTCTGTACATTCACCCCGCCGACTATCCGCCGCACTTGTTTTATTGCATCGATCCTGACGACGACCCGTGGTATCGGGGCAACGACCGCCTGCACGAAAAGCTGACGGCGCTGGGCGTGCCGCACACCATCGACCTGACGACGCGCGCCGGTGGCCACAGTTGGGCGTACTTCGATCGCATGGCCGAGCCGACGTTGCGATTCATTCATGAGGGACTGCAAAAGGAAAGCCGGCGGTTGCTGTGAGCTTATTCGGTATTCCGCTTGCGGCTTAGCGCTCGGCTGATCCGACCTGAGCGCGAAGCCGTAGGGTGCGTCAAGCGTACTCGCGCCGACGCACCACTCCCTTGCGAACGTGTGATGCGTCGGCGCGAGTACGCTTGACACACCCTACGGCAAACTGGATTCCCAAGGGTTCGGAGCACCTCACCCTTGGGCTTGTAATTTTTTTTCATATATCCCCAAAAGAAAGCGTTAGGCTTGGCATTTTTTACTTTTGCGTTGATCCCCTTGCCTGATATGTTAATCACTCAAGGGTGCCACCTCCAAAGACATCCCTAGCGCGACCCATAAGACCGATTTAACGAAACGGGATCTGGTGATGAACGAACCAAATCAAGCGAAGGGCGGCGGGCTGTGGGCTCGCCTGATGAGCGTCACGGCGGAGGATGACGACGAGACGCCCAAGCCCGTACCAACGGCAGAGCCCGTGATGGAGGCCATGCCCGATGTGCCGATGGCCATGCCCGTGTTCGCCGAACCTGAACCGGCGGCAGCGGTGGTCGTCGCGGAGGCGGTCGTTGTCGTAGTTGAAGAGCTTGACGCAATTCCCGCGCCGCTGCCTCATAGTGATTCGAACACGGCAGAGGAATTGCCTGTAATGGTTGCCATGCCTGTCGTCGAGGTGACGGCGGCAGAGGTGACGCCCCCGGTTGCCGTGGCGCCGCCAGCCGCACAGCTATGTATGGCGTGCGGTACGCCGCGTCAGGGCAGCACGTCCTATTGCAACGATTGCGGTTGGATGTTTACGTCAGCCGACGCGAGTAGCGCGGCTGTTTCCTCTGGTTCATCTTCCCGAGCCGCTGCCATGCCTGCAACTTCCGCGCTTCGATTGCGCAACCGATACGATGTTGGCCCGCAAATCTGCGATCGCCAGGGCGTCCTCCGCTTCCGCGGGGTAGATTCATCGACGGGGAAACAGATCGTCGTCGTTGCGGAAACGCTCGCGCCGGCGGCGGACCTCGACACGCCGGTTGCCGCGATCGTGGTCGAAGACGATATCATGCCAGGCTTCGATGATGTGTTGATCGCGACACCGATCGCGGACGGTCCCGGCTCCTGGCCGAGCATCGCCTGGGAAAAAGACGTTCTGGAAAATGCCAAAAGCCTGCATCTGCCGAAAGTCATCGATCAATTCACGGAGAATGGCAAAGACTACCTCATTCTCGAAGCGCCCATTGGCGAAAGCCTGTGGGATGCCTGGGACAATCCGGACGGCGACGCCAAGACACGCTACGGTTGGTTGCAACAGCTTGCAACGGCAGCGATCAGTTTGCACGCGGCCGGCGCAATGTTTGAGGGCATGCATCCCGGACTGGTCGTCGTCGAGCCGAACGGCGTGCCGCGCGTCATCGATTTGGCCGACCTGCTGCCGACATCGTTGCCGCTGAATGCGCCCGTCAAGGCGACGCTCTACACAGCCCCTGAGTTGATCCTTGGCCCAGGCGACGCGGATGCTCGCTCCGAATTGTACAGCTTCGGTGCGATGCTCTATTCCCTCGAGTATCTCCATCATCCGCTGGAAGAAAAAGACTTCGAGCGCCAGTTCGCGCCGCTGCAAATAACGGAGCGCTTCCCAGATGTGCATCCGCTCTTCCTGCGCATCATCAACAAGACGTTCACCCGCGACCTGTATTCGCGCTTCCCGACCGACGAGATGACGAAGACCGATCCGACGGGATTTAACGAACTCATCAAGACGCTCGCGCAATGTGGCCGGGCGTTCGACGACGTACGACTCGACATCGCCGCCTGGACGACGACCGGCATGGTCCGCACCGGTAACGAAGACGCGCTGACAGTCCTGCACGGCGTCGATACCCGCCAGGACGATCTCGGCGAATATGCCATGGTCTTGCTGGCCGACGGCATGGGCGGCTACGAGGCCGGCGAAATCGCTGCCGCCATGGCGATGAACAAACTTCGCGAATATCTGTTGCAGCAACCAATCTTCGCGGGTTTGGTCGGCAAGGAGACGCCGAAGGATCCGTTCGATCCGAAGAAGGTCCAAGAGATCATGCGCGACGCGCTGAAATTCGCCAACAAGGAAGTCTTCACGGCTTCACGCATTCCAGGCAAAGGCAAACGCGGCATGGGTTGCACTGCCGAAGCCGTCTATGTCGATTCGCGCAACGTCATCGTCGGCCACGTCGGCGATTCGCGCGTCTATCATCTGCATCGCGGCCGCTTGATTCAGATGACACGCGATCAAACGCTTGTCAACCGCCTTGTCGAACTCGGCCAACTTACCGAAGCCGAGGCCGAGGACCATCCACGCAAGAACGAATTGCAGCAAGCCATCGGCGGGCAACCCGACGTTATGCCTGGGACTTATGCCGGGAAGCTCATGCGTGGCGACTGGGTTCTTGTCTGCTCGGACGGTCTGACCAATCACATCAGCAATAAAGAGTTGGAAAAGATGCTCACCCGCGAAGCCGCCAACTCCGCGGAGGAAGCCGCGAGGCGCCTGCTCAACCTCGTCAATCTGCGAGGCGCGACCGACAACGCGACCATCGTGGTAATTCGGGCGAGCTAATGGCTTGTTTAGCCGCTCGCTTTCGGCGAGCGCGACCAGCGTGTCGTCCAGCACCAGTTCGCGCTCGCCGAAAGCGAGCGGCTAAACGGCGTCACTCCTTCTGCAGCGCCACGCGGATGCCTTCGCCGCCGAGGATGCGGGCTTGGATGAACCCGTATCCTTGCTCGTTGTTGATCCGCGTGAGCAGCGTGTTCCAGCCGATTTTCAGCGTGATCGGCATCTTGGCGTCGCTCAGCGCGATACGTTCGCCGTTGATGAGCACGTAGCCTTTCTCTTCGGTTTGAACATGCAACTCCACCTTTTGCTCCTTGGGTGAAAACACGTAGCTGAGCAGATACGCCGACCCCGGTTCGCGACCAGTGGCGGCACGCAGATCGAAGCCGCGTCCGCTCATGTCAGCCTGCACGGCTCGCCAGGTAAGTCGCTGCTGATCGGTGTTGATGAGCGTCTTCTCTGGATCGGGATTTTTCTCCAGCGTGTCGGCCTTGGCGAGATCGAAGCCGAACGGACCAATGGCCCAGCCCGAGAGGATCATGCCGCGTACCCCTTCTTGCGAATTGCGATCTCGCAAGAAAGCGACAAGGTCGATGAACTCGTTGAAGCTGAGGTGCCGCACGACATCGTCGGGCATCAGCGATTTTTTCGTGGCGACGACCTCGTCGAGATCGCCTGCGGGAATTCGGACCTCCTTACCGGTGGTGTCGCGCAGAATCAATTCCTTGGTATTCTGGGCGACCTTGAGGCCCGTCACGGTGAGGCCGTTCTTCGTGGTGGCGACGAAGGTTTGGTAGCCTTCTTTGATTTCTTTGGACGGATCAAGCATCGACTCCATGACTTTTTCCAGCGATAGGGTGTCCCAGACGCGGGTCAGGTCGGGGCCGGTGTTGCCTCCCACGCCCTCGAGCCGATGGCAGGTGATGCAGCCAACTGCCTTGTTGTTGAGGTAAAGCTTGCGGCCACGATTCGGGTCGCCTTGCTTGCTGACCATCGCCGTGACGCGCTTCAACTCAGCCGGTTCGAGCGAGACGAGCAGGCCGCCCTTGACCGCCCGCGAGAGTAACTCGGTCACGTCGGGGTGCTCGTTCGAGGCGAAGCGCCGCAGGCCCTCGGTGACTTCCGGCAACAAAGCACGCGGCAACTTGTTCTCGGCAAAGCGCTGGCCGACGACGCGAGCGCCTTCGATGCTCTGCCCGAGCATCACGACAGCCTCTCGCTGCACTTCGAGGATCGGATCGCCAAGGAGACCTTCCGCGACCTTCCGTGCGGGACGATAGTCGAGGTTGCCAAGAGCGCGTAGCACTTCGACGCGCACCTCCCAATTCTTGACGGCGACGAGTTTCAGCACCGCCGGATATGCCGAGCGCTCGCTCAGCTGGCCTAGCGTGCGGACGAGCGAAATCGTCGTCATGTCGTCATCGGCCTTGGCGAGTTGCTCCAGCAAAATCGGCACGGCACTGACGAGCTTGGCATCGGTGATCGTGTGCAGGATCGCCTGGCGCATCTTGGCGTCGTTGGTCTTGAGCATGCCGATCAGCGTGGTCTTGAAACGGTCGGAATCGATCTTGCCCGCTGAAGCGAGCACATCAAGCGCGGCCAAGCGCATGCCGTTGAGCTGGGCCTCGGTGATCTTTTTCGTCGACGTGGCCGGCAGCTCGTCGAGAAACTTCACGATCGGTTCGAGCGACATCGGCGGATCGAACTGATACTGCGTGATCGAGCGCAGCAGTGCGACCTTCTGCTCCGGCTTCACGTGATAGTTTTTCAGCAGGTGCGAAACCTTGTCGGCTGCTTCGCGTGTGCGGAAATGCGCAAAGACATCCAGCACTCGTTCGAGGTCCTTGTCCGACCCAGAATCGGACAGCGCGAGCAGCTTGGTGATGCCATCCTTGCCCGTGTGTTCCAAGGCCCGGATCAGGCCGTCCGAAAGATAATCGTCCAACTTTTTGTCGAATTGCAAGCCGTTGACAATCACGTCGGCGGCGCCAGCGTTATTAATGCGGCCAACTGCCAAATAGACGGCGCGACGCACGCCAAGGTCCTCGTCGCCGAGATGCTGGACGAGTGCCTCGTGGGCGTCGTTGTCCTTGCTCGTGTTGAGCGCAAGCGCCTCGGCACACAAGCGACGGATGTCGGGCGAGAAGTCGATCAGACGATCGATAACGGCGGCTTTCACCTCGCCATTCCAGTATGATTGCAGAACGCCAAGCGCGGCGATGCGGGCGTGGGCTGGCTTGTTGTCCTCGTCCAGAAACAACTTGAGCAGGGCCTTTCGATGTTTGTCGCCGCGACGAACGAGTTCATGGCGAGCACGTTCGCGGTCGGTGAAGTTGTCATTTTCGAGGGTTTTGAACAGATCGGCATCGCTCACCTTGGCGATCTTGCCCCAACTGTCAAGGCCACGCAACGGGATCGCGGGGTTCTCCTTCGTGCCGCGCCAAGAGACGCGATAGATGCGGCCATGTTTGCCATCGCCCCAAAGTTTGCCCGCGCCGCCCGAATCGGTGCGCCAATCGCAGACGTACATCGCCCCATCGGGACCGACGACCATTTGGCATGGCCGAAATAACGGGTCGGCGGCGCGGAGGAATTCGAACTCGTGCGTGACCTCGAACGTTGCTCCCACTTGTTCGACCGCATAGGCGCGGATGACCTTGCGGAAGACATCGGGGTAGTAGAGTAGTCCTTTGTACCTATCGGGAAAATACGTATCGTTGTAGATCATGAGTCCCGCTGGCGAACCGCGGCCGGTCTTCAGCATCGGCGAGACTTTGCCTGGCTGCTCGCCATAGACTGCGGAGCGGATGAAGTCGGGCACGCAGCAGTTGGCGCCGGGCCGGAGCCTCCAGCCGAAATCGACGCCTTCGGGCACGTGCATCAATCGGCAGCCGGTCCACTTCGAGCCGTCTTCGTTGTCGTTGTCCACATGGAACATGTTGTAGCCGGCGTCGAAGGCGACATCGCGATACGGGTTGCGATAGCCGATCGAGTGCGTGTGCATCTTCGATCCGTCAGGTCGGCAGCGAAAGACGGCGCCGGTGCGGAGGACCGTCGCCCGGCTGCCGTCGGAGCCTTCGACGTAGTTGTCGTCATCACCCGACGTGATGTACAGCCAGCCGTCGTTGCCGATCGTCAGGCCGGATACCTGGTGATGGTGATATCCGCAAAAACCCTGTGCGATGATTTCCTTATTCGCCCACGAACCATCCGCCTGCTGTTTATATCGGCGAACGGTCCCTTGGCCGGAGAGATACATCCAACCATCGTGGATGAGGATGCTCGATGGCAACTCCTCCTCGAGCACGATTCTGGGCTTCTCGAAAACGCCCTTTTGAGCGTTGAATGTGAGCGCCTTGATGCGATCCTTGATGGGCTTGCGCATGATGAATATCTTGCGTTTCGTGCCGTCCTTGTAGGTGAATTCGAGTTCGGCCTTCGGGAAATTGGCGCCGGGGGCCTCGACCCATTCGATAATGTAGAGCGTGCCATCGGGGCCGAACGTCATGCCAGCGGGGTTGATGATGTCGGGCGCGTCGGCGACGATGTCGATCTTCAGACCGTCCGGCGCGATGTAGCCTTTGAGCCGGGCGTCGTATTGGCCGTGGTCGATTAGCTTCAGCCAATCGGGCTCCGGTTTGGCGGGTGACTGCTGATAGTTGAGGTCGTTCTTGGCAGGCATTTGGCTAAATGCCGGCGTGAACATGAAAAGCAAAGCGAGAACCGCGACGAACTTTTTCACGGCAACGATCTCCCGAGAAACGATGATAACCCGAACATCTCACCACAGTGAACACAGTGTGGCCAAGTCGCAATCCACTACGAATTACGAAAACACGAAAGCATGAAATCACGAAAAAAATCTTTAGTGTTCCTCTTTCGTGTTTTCGTACTTTCGTACTTTCGTGATTCTGTATTTATTGCGGCTTGGCTGTGCTGGGTGCTCCGTGGTGAGTTTTTCGGGACTAAGGATGGCTTGGATCAACATAACGAGAATGAGACGCATCGGGGAGGGACAAGTTTCGTGACGATACGGATGTTCACAAAGTTTGCTGTTTCGTGGGAAACAACATTTGCAATTTAAGAGTCGGTCGATGATAATGGGAGTAAGGAATTATGTTCCGCTTGCGGCTTAGCGCTCGGATGATTATTGCGAGCGCTAAGCCGCAAGCGGCAGAAACAGGAGCCGCCGCCATGATCGATACCGCCAAGACGCTCGTGGAAAAACAGATCACGCGCGTTCGGCGTCGGTTGTTCGCGCATGGTCTCGCAGAGAGCATGCTATTCTGCTGGGGCGTCGGTCTCCTTTGCGCGATGGCGTGGTTTCTCGCCAAGCCGTTCGCGTTTTCGGAAGCCGGCGATGACGTGCGATTCGGCGTGCCTGGCATGCTACTCGCTGTCGCAACGCTTGCGGGCCTTACCTTGGCGTGGGTGCGTCGGCCCAGTCGATTGCTGGCATCGCTCGAACTCGATGAACGCTTTGGGCTGAAGGAGCGCGTCACCACATTTCTGACGCTGTCGGACGAACACATCGCCACGCCCGTAGGCCAGGCACTGTTGCAAGATGTATACGATCATCTGGCGAAGATTCAGGTGGGCAACGAGATTCCGCTGCTTCGTTTACAATGGCAACGCGCGATCCTGCCCGCCCTGGGGTTGCTGCTGGCCGCGACGGCGTTTTTGCTCGAACCTTGGCTTGGCGATCTGCGCGTGACACCGCGTTCTAATGCCGAGGAGAAGCAGGTCGTTGTCAATGTGCAAGAAATGCAAAAGCAACTCGACGAACTCAAGAAGAAGATCGTCGAACGCAGTCAGGAGAAGCTACCGAAGTCCGAAGACTTGAAGGCTATCGAAAAAGAATTCGAAAAGCTCCTCAATCAGCCGCTGGACTCCAAGGACGACACGAAGATTCGCGAACGCATAAACGAAATGCGCAAGCTCGAAGACAAACTGAAACAACGGCTCGATGGCGTTCGCGAGAAGACCGAGAAGACCGACGCCCTGAAGAAGCAGCTGGAGCAACTCGCTGCCAACAAGGACGAGCAACTCAAGGAAGGCGCCGCCAAAGATTTCGAGGACGCCCTGAAAAAAGGCGACTTCGACAAGGCCAAAGCCGCTCTCGAAAAGATCGTTAAGGACATCAAGAATGAGAAGCTCGACGCCAAACAGCAAAAGGAACTCGCGGAGCAATTTCAGAAGATTCAGGACAAGCTCGACAAGCTGCTCAAAGACAATGAGTTTCGCAACAAGCTGAAGAAGGACCTCGCGGACAAAAAGATCACCAAGGACGAGTTCAATCGACAGATCGATCAGTTTCAAGATTTGGAAGACCTCAAGAACATGGCCGGTGATATTAAGGACGCACTCGACAAAAACGATCCCAAGGGCGGAGCCGAGAAACTTGAAAAGCTGATGAAGCAACTCGAACAAGCAGAGCAGGCCGACAAGGAACTGACCGATTTGCTGCGCGACCAGGAGGAAATCGCCGACGCGATGCGCATTCTCATGCAAGGTCAAGGTGAGGGAGAAGGCGAGGAAGGCGACGGCATGGGCATGGGCGGGCGTCCCGGCGGTAAACGCGCGATCGATCCGAACGATCCCAATTCAAAGATTACACCTGAACGAACCCGGGCCGACGTCAATGCCAAGGGCAAACAGAAGGTTGTCGGCTATGCCCGCGGGGCGAACTTCCAAAAGGTTCCCGCGAAGTCCGTTGACGGCGTATTCCGTCAGGCGGCTCAGGACGGCGCCGACGCCATCGACCGCCAACGCATCCCCGATGATGCCGCCGACATCGCCCGCGGCTACTTCAACAAGCTGGGTAA
Organism: Singulisphaera sp. GP187; assembly: GCA_945861245.1. GTDB lineage: Bacteria > Planctomycetota > Planctomycetia > Gemmatales > Gemmataceae > SIAQ01. Next base: position 41,145 of record CAMAUE010000021.1, on the reverse strand, counting down.
TCAGAAGTGAGGCAATCAAGCCCGCAGGCGACGAAAGAGCCTGCGCGGGTTTAACCCACGCACGCTCCTTTGTCGCCTGCGGGCTTGGCAATCAAACAAAAATCGTCGGTGAATTCTCATCTCCAACCGCAACGACCTCGCCGATCATCGCCGCATTTTCGCAACCCGCTTCCTTCAACATCCTCAGCGCTTCGTCAACTTGATCCGCCTTCACGGCTCCTAGCATGCCGCCGGAGGTCTGCGGGTCGAAGAGCCATGCGGGTCCCCCCTCTCTACCGATATTCCGGGGGAGAGGGGCCGGGGGTGAGGGAGCTAGAACGACCCGGCACGAAACCTTCGCATTGTCCTTGTGCAGCGTGCTCACAACTCCCGCAGCGACGACCTCCGCGAAGCCGGCGTAGATCGGCACGGCATCGGCATACAATCGCGCGGAGACGCCGCTTGCGTCGAGCATCTCCATCAGGTGGCCCGCCAGTCCGAAGCCCGTTACGTCGGTGCATGCGCGAACGCCTAATTTCGCGAAGATCGCGCCGGCGCGGTCGTTGGCTTGCAGCATGTGTCGCATCATCGGCTCGTACCACTCGGCTTGGCAGGCACCGCGCATCCACGCAGCGAGCAACGCGCCACTACCGAGCGGCTTGGTCAAGATCAGGCGATCACCCGCCTCCAGGCTGCTCTTTTGAAACAGGCGATCCTCCTCCGCATAGCCGGTGACCGCGAAGCCCAGCGCCATCTCCGCGCCTTCGGTCGTGTGTCCGCCGGCAAGGACGACGCCAAGTTGTTTGAGCGTTTGCACCGCGCCGGACATCAATTCAAACAGCATGCCTTCTTGGACCGGGCCGCGTGCGTAGGGCAGCGTCGCAATCGCCAATGCGGAGAACGGGCGGGCGTTCATCGCATAGAGATCGCTCACCGAATTCAAGGCGGCGATACGACCAAAGAGATACGGGTCGTCCACGAACGATTTGAAGTAATCAACCGTCTGCACCTCGACAAGCTTCGCCGGGTCGGAGCCGAAGAGCTCGGGCTGCATGCGATGCACTGACGCATCCTCGCCGGCGTGGGCACCGAGCAATAGGCGGGGATCCGTGCCGACATCGATCCGGCGAAGCACTGCCGAGAGCACGTCGCTGGAGACCTTCGATCCGCAGCCGCCGCAACGCATGGATGGCGATTGCTCGGCAGGCGTCGCGGCTTCCGTCATTGCCGACATTTGGCGAAATTGCTCGACCCACTTGCGATCAATGCGATCCTTCAACCAGCGCGCGGTTCGGCCCTTCCAAACGATCGGGCCATAGCAGAACACCGCGGAACCATCGCTGGCGTTCATGAGGCAAAGGCAGCGTTTCTGCGGCACGAACGGTTCGAGCGGTTTTTCGAGCAGGAAACGCGACACGTTGCCAAAAAGAATACCGCCCTGGCGCACGGCATATACGCCGTTCTTGAGTAGGCCGGGGTAGTCGTGCATCGAGACGCAGTCGCCGGTACCGAACACGTCGGCATGTGAGATCGATTGTAGCGTGTTCGCGACAAGGGCGAAACCGTTGGCGTCGCGCGCCAGCTCACTGTCGGCGAGCAGCGCAGGCGGGGCGGCGTTGGTCGCCCAAAGCACGGCGTCGCAAACAAGCTTTGTGCCGTCCGCCAGTGTCAGCGTGTTCGCATCGCCGGCGATGACGCGTGCGTTGAGCCTGAGGGTGATGTTGCGCTCGGTGAAAAGAGCGCGAAAGATGCGGTCCGCTTTGTCGGGAAACTGCGGCAACAGACGATCGCCAGCGTCCAGAAGGGTTACGCGAAATTCCTTATGCTCCCGAAAGCGTTTGGCGATGGCCAAGGCCAGTTCGCAACCGCTCGCACCGCCACCGACGATGACGAAGTTAAAAGAACGTGGACTTTTGCGCAGGTCAGCATCCAGTTGTTCGATGCGCTGAAGCAGGGCATGCAGCGGACGCATCGACCACGACCACGGAGCGCCGATCAATTCCGGCGGACGGATCGGCAATGAGCCTAGCCCAAGGCATAACGCGTCGTAGCGAATTTCGGGTCGATCGGCGAAGGCGACCTTCCGCGCGTCCAAGTCGAGTGCCACGGCGCGGTCAGCCACGAAGCGCACGTTCGCAATCCGGCACAGGCGGACGAGATCGATCGTAATGTCGTCCCGCGGATAGTCGCCGGCGATGCAGCCCGGAACCATCGCCGAGTACGGGATGATGTTCGCTTCGCTTACGAGCGTGACGGCCACGCCAGGCTGCGGACGCATGGCATGCATTCTGACAAAGCGCAGATGGGCGTTCCCGGCGCCAAGCAGGAGGACATTTTTTTCAATAAGCGTGATAGCCGAGCCGTTCATTGCGATGCGATTCCTCGGAATGCAACTTTAAGGGTAAGGTACGCCGAACCTTTGGGAGCCGAGAGGTTGGGAGTGCCTCACTTCTGGGCTTAGGTAAAAATACACAACGCTGGCGGGGAACCCTTTATTCTACAGGTTGCGTGGCTGCCTCCCATTGAGTTCGCCTGGATTCGCTCGATGCGTAGCCTTTTCCCCTCCGCTGGGAAAGATGCTCCGACGAAGCGATTACACAAGATCGGCCTTCCACGGATTGGGAAGCGGAATTTGCTGATGCCGACCTTGGAAGTCGCATCACGATCCGAAAACGTACACGACGGACTGAAAAAATCGGCGTTGAATCATCCGGTTCGTGCCTTTGACGAATGCACTCCGATTGGCGCGGAATTCCTAAAATCGGTCGATTTTTGCAATTCCGATGTTGCATCGAAACCGCGTTCGCGCGTACAATCCACCAACATTACCCCCTCGCACCCAGGTTTGAGTGGAGAAGAATGTTCATTGCGCTGACCGCGATGCTAACCTGTGGAAGGAGCCAGTGTTGTCTGTCGTTACGCCATCGACTGCTACCTCATCCGTGCCGATCGCCACGTTGCCAGATACGCGCCGCTGCGCGCCGCCGATGCTATCGGTGGTGATCGTGAATTATCGGCAATGGGACAATACGGAGCAATTAGTTCGCCAATTGCAAAACAGCAAGTGCGTGAAGAGTGGGTTTGCCGAGATCGTGATCGTTGATAATAACTCGCCGCCTCATTCGGCAACCCAACGATTGCGACGCACGGCAAACGTTTCGGTGCGGCGTTGGCAGCAGAATCATGGATTCGCACGTGCAGTGAACGAAGGATGCCGGCTGAGCATGGGCGATTGGTTTCTGCTGTTGAACCCGGATACGACGCCGGCGGATGATTTCCTTGACGATGTCGCTGACCGTTTGAATCGACTTGATGACAAAGCAGGAGTCGTCGGCTTTCATTTGCGCAACAGCGATGGCACGCGGCAGCTTTCGACCGGGCCGTACCCGACGCTTGCCTCGACGCTCGCCCGCATGGTGCTGCCGCGCAGCCGACGCAAGTACGAGAAGATTTCTAGCGACACTGCGACACCCGTGGCATGGGTTACGGGCTGCTGTTTGCTGATTCGCCAAAAATGCCTGTGTGACCTCGGCGGCCTGGATGAGAGTTTCTTCTTATATTACGAGGATGTCGATCTCTGCCGGCGGGCGGTCGAGCGAGGCTGGTCGGTCTGGTTCGATCCGGAGCCGATGATCGTGCACCATTATCCGTTGCATCAGCGTGTGGTGCCGCCTGTGCTCCGAATGGTCACTCGGCATTCGTTGATGGTTTACGCGAAGAAGCACTGGCCGAGCTGGCAGTTTCGCATGCTGACTCGCATCGTACAGGCCGAGGCATGCCTGCGCGGCTGGATCGGAGAAAGCACCGACGCGCGGACATTCGATTCGCTCGGTGAAATTTGCCGCGATCTGCGTAATGGCGACGACGCTACCGCTCACCATCGAATCACGAGCGCGGTACGACGCATTGATGTTCGTGTTGGTGTGTGAAATTTCCGAGACGGGCAGGCTCTGACATAAGCAAAGGAATTCTCGTATGGTTCGTTTTTTCGTTTTTCTGGCTTGTATCGCGTTTTGTCTAACGGTGCCGTCGGCAGTGTTGCCACAGAATAAGGTCGCTCGCAGCGCGACGAATGAGATGGTCGAAAAAGTGCTGCAAGGGCTTGAACTCAAGTATCAAAAAAACGAGCGAAAAGATAAGGACGCCGTGATTGCCTACTACGATTTCAAACGCGGCGAACAATCGTATCGTCTGTACAACTATGTCAACGACCTGTGGATTGAATCGATCCACGATAAACAGATCAAGATTGAGGAAGTCAATCTGTGGAACGCCACGGCTAAATTCACCCGTCTTGTGCAGATCGACATGAAGGACAAGATGTCGCTCTCGCTTGAATCCCAGATCGACTGTCTCGGCGGAATCACCGAGGCGGGCATTCGCCAATTTGTCAATCGCTTCGACAAGGAAGCGAATGATTTCAGCAAGTTCCTGGCGAAGAGATAGTACATTTCGTTCTTGAATATAGCCGGCCATTAATGGCAGATTAAATGAAAGAAAAGGAATTTCCCATGCCATCACTGATACGGGTACGGATGCTAATCGCATCGCTTGTCGTCTTTATCGTCATCGTTCCAAGTTCGCTCGCGCAGGAGGACAAACTTCAGCGTGACTTGGCCCCGGAAGGCATCGAAAAACTGTTGCAAGAACTCAAGATTGAGTTCAAGAAAACGGCTTCGAAAAAAGGCGACGAGCACTATTTCGATTTCGTGCGCAGCAACTTTCGCGTGCGCTGGACTCTTTTTCCGTCCAAGGACGTAATGCTTGATTGCGTTTTTGCCGGAGTCACTATCGAAAAGCTCAACGAGTGGAATGCGTTCACCCGGGTCACTCGAGCCTCGTTTCACAAGGAAAACACGGGCGATATCACGATCCTCGAATACGGCCTCGATCTCACCGCAGGCCATTCGACGGGAATGCTCAAACAATACCTGGCACGTTTCGACGACGAGTTGAAGAAATACGAAAAATTCGTCACCGGCACCACGAACGAAGACAAGGTATTTGCCGAATTCACCGACGACAAACTCGAACATGTACTCAAGACTCACGGGATTAACTATCAGAAGCATCAGAATGCCACGGGGCCGGTTACGTTTTTCTTCGAGGTGAATGGTCAAAAGATTCGGCTTTACAACTTCGGCAAAGACCTGATGATGGAAGCACGCTATCCGAAACTCGCACTCGCGGAAGTGAATCGCTACAACTTCAGTCGCAAATTCATTCGCGCCGTCAACTACAAAAGCAAGGACAGCGAATACACGGCCCTCGAAATCAATCTCGACTGCGAAGCCGGTGCATCCGAAGGCATGATCCGGCACTGGGTTAACTCGTTCAGCGAGGATACTCGCCATTTCGCTGAGTACGCGAAGAAGCTCCAGGTGGCGGAGCAGAAGTGATTTGTTGCCAAATTCCTGGCGAGCCTAGCCGCGTAAGCGGCAGGTTGAATTTAGCGTTTACGTATTCAACCTGCCGCTTACGCGGCTAGGCTCGCCCAAAACGAGGGTCGAGAATCAGCTGCCCGGCGACGAGTCCTCGGCGATCTTGCGATAGCGCTGGATCGCCCACTGAAACACGCGCTCGGCTTCGCCACGCTCATCTTGCGCGATCACATTTTGCCTTACACGCCACAATTGCTCGATGACGCCGATTGCCCAGATCGCGCTTTTGCGTGACGCACGGATCGGCTGATCGTTGACGATCACATCGACGGGATTGGTGTGCATCTGCGGGAATTGGCGAATCGCAACCCATGCACTCTTGTCGACATTTAACGTGAACGTGAGATCGTGCTCCTTATCGTCGGCGGGCACTTCCTGCGTGGCTACGGGGCGGCCATTGACGATCAACTCGACGAGCCGCGTCTTGCCTTCGGGCACCTTGCCGCCGACGGCTGTGCCTAGCGCGGTGTTGCTGGCGAAAGCGACCTTGGCCTTCACGTTTACTTTGCCTGGCTCGCGGAGTTTCACCTTCTCGCCGGCCACTTTGTCGTCCACACTGAATTGCAGGGCGTGGGCGTAACCGTCGCTGATGTACGATCGGCCTTTCGCAAGTCCCTCGGCCCAATCCTTGAATTCGATCTTTTTGATCTTCGTGCCCATCTGCACATATACACGACCTTGCCCGACGCGCGACCCGGTGATGCACGGGAAATCGGTCTCGCCGGAGACTTTGAGCGGATAGCCACAGTTGAGCAAGTGATACCAGCAGTTCCATTCCGGCACACGGGCGGTGTCCATGGCGCTGATGAAATCGCACAGGCCCTGCGCGGTAGTGACGCAGATTTCCTGAGCGCCGATGCCGTTCATCTCGGGTATCGCGTAGTTGATCAGCGAATCACTAACGCGCAGATGCGATGCGATAAGTTCATCCAGCGTCGCGAATCCGTCCTTGTTGGTGTCGGTCGTTTTGAAGTCCTCGGGCAGCAGCGCCTCCTCGGCTTCCTTGGCGGAGAGCTTGCCGTCTTTGTTATCGTCGAACATGGCGATGAGTCGTTTCGAGGCGGCCTTGGGATCGATGCCAAGTCCGTTCGCGGAATGGGCGTAGCCGGTGTAGGCACCCTGGTTCTTGGCCCAGCGCATGAGCGGCGTGGTCCAGGTCGGCCAGCCTTTCGTTTTCGTGCCGTCTGAACCCGGATAGGTCTGGTCACGCAGGTTCAGAAGGCACACATGGCCCAATGCCTGCGAGCCGAAGCCGCTGACCTCGATGTCGTACTTGAGCACCGTGAATGGCTCGCTGATTTTGTTCGCCGTCGGTTCAAAGAACTGGCGTTGAAAATCGTAGCACGGTCCCCACGTGAGGTTGCAGCCGACATTCAACGCTTCGCCTTTGACGTGCAGGAACATGTCGTCCGCGAAGACGCCTTCGGTCGGGTTCGTGTAATGAGCACAGCCGGCGGCGTGGATGTGATGGTCGCCGCTGTAGAAGCCGAACTTCATCGGATCGATCCAGCGTTGCAGCTTGACTTCGACCGTGGATGAACCTTTGAAAGGCACAGTGATTGTTCGTTCGAGCAGCTTGTACTCCGGGCCACGGCCATAGACCATCGTCAATTCGCCTGGTGGCAGATAGACGATGCCGCCGCTGTGGCGATATACTTGGTCCTGAAAGAAAAAGTCCGGTGCGAGGCGTTTCGCTTTTGCCGGGTAGACGCGGCCGGTCTTGTCCTTGAATGTGAAACGCCCGGCTGTCGGCGTGCCATCGACATCGGTGACGATAAGCTTGACGGGAATCGCGGGGCGGATGTCGAAGAGCACAGGCGTTTCGGACCGGAAACCGAGGTCTTGCGTGCCCTGGCCAACATCGAACACGATGGTCGCCTCGCGCTTACCCGCTTGACTGCTGTGAACAAGTGCGAGCGCGTATTCCAATTTCAAGCCGCTGAGCTTGTCGGTCATCGGTTGGCTGGTGAACATCTCGACATCGAGGAAACGATTCTTCACGTCATCCTTGGTGATCTCGCCGGCCTTGCCACGGGAGAAGATCGGCAACGCCTGCGGACTGCGGATGTTGAGCGGCTTCGTCACCGTGCTCTCGTTGTGCACTCGCACGATGACCGGCGTGAATGCGCCTTGTTGAAGCACTGCCGGCGCGGAGCCTTGCTTCACTTTGACGCGTGCCTCGGGACTCAGATGCACGGAGAAGAGAACATGCGGCTCGATCAGCTTCTGCAAGCGAACCGCGTCCTGTTCGCGGGCCGCTTCTTCGATGAGTTTGACAAGTGCCGGCGCGAGCGGCTGGCCGAGATAGTCGAACGCCTGCACCAGTCGCAGCACATTCGCCGCGAGTGGTTGCGGTTCGACATCGACAGCCTGGGCCGAGGAACGAGCAACGAAGGAGAATAGCAACAGAAAGACGGCGACCCGCTTAATGGTGAAACGCAACATCGAACAATCCTCGCAAACCTGGAGACAGTGGAGCAGGGGTTAGGATACATGATGCTATCGCAAAGTGAAAGAAAAAACCGGTACTCGCGAAATTGGCGGCATCATCGTTACAATCGCTACAATCGATCCATGTCGTACGTTTTGACGATTCGTTTCACAGGGAACGGATTTGGCGACGACGCCTCGGCGGATTATCATCACCGTAAGGGAATGAGTGACGGATTGCGCAAGCCTCTTCCAAGGAGTGATGAAAACCGATGGGATTTCTCGAGCGCTAACCCGCAAGCGGAAAGCAAGAGGGCCAAACGATGCACGCACTCACATTAACGATCATGGTATGCGCCGCCGCGACCGGGCAACCGGCGCCGCGCCACGACATAGTAATCCGCTGGAACGAGACGGTGCTGCAAGCGATTCGCGCCGATCGTTCGTCGCCACCGATCGCAGCGCGGAGCTTGGCGATTGTGCACCTTGCTATTTACGATTCGGTGATGGCGATCGAACGTACACATCACCATTATCTCGTCAATCCTTCGGCTTCGCCTGGTACATCGAGCGAAGCAGCGGCGGCAGCGGCGGCGCATCGCTGTTTGATATCGCTTTATCCGAAGCAGCGCGAATTCTTCGATCTCATGCTGATACGCAGCCTTGGAGAGATTCCTGAAGGTGACTGCCGCGAGCAAGGCATTTCGCTGGGCCGGCACGTTGCCGAACGTATCCTCGCCGCACGCCAGGATGACGGTTCGACGGCGACGGGGCGGCATGAACTGAGAAAAACGCCTGGAGCGTGGCAACCGACCGTGCCGAATTTCCACGATGCATTGTTACCTGCCTGGGGTAAGGTCACGCCGTTCGCGATTCGCAAGGGGACGCAGTATCAACCGCCGGCGCCGCCGACGCTTGACAGCGCGGAATATGCGTCGGTGTTCGATGAAGTGAAACGACTCGGCGGCAAGCACAGCCTCGACCGCACCCCGGAGCAAACGCAGATCGCCCATTTCTGGGCGGGCAACGTCGGCACCATGACGCCGCCGGGCCAATGGAACAAGATCGCCCAGGGCATCGCGCGCGAGCGTGGCAACTCGCTGGCCGAGAACGCGCGCGTCTTCGCACATTTGAATATCAGCCTCGCTGATGCCGCCATTCTTTGCTGGGTGATCAAGTTTACGTTTGATTTTTGGCGCCCGAGCACAGCTATCGCGTTAGCCGAGTATCCCGCGACGCCAATTGTTGAGTCGTGGACGCCGCTGCTTGAAACGCCACCGTTTCCCGCCTACATCTCTGGCCATAGTACGTTCAGCGGGGCGGCAGCGAGCGTGTTGGCGCAGTCGTTTGGCACGGACAAGATTCGTTTCAGCGTGATATCCAATGACGTGCCCGGGGCGACACGGAAATTCGACAGCCTTTGGGCCGCCGCCGAGGAAGCGGGCATGAGCCGAATCTACGGCGGCATCCACTGGCAGTTCGACAATCGCGAGGGGCTGATCGTGGGGCGCAGATTGGGCGAATATGTCCACCGTAGCACACTCAGACCGCGGCGGTGATTTGTTTAGCCGCTCGCCTTTGGCGAGCGCGACGTAATGATGCGACAAGGCCCGCGCTCGCCAAAGGCGAGCGGCTAAACACTATTCCTCAACATCCAGCTTCTTCAAAAACAAAAGCGTCTCGTTCTGCTGCACGCCCGGGCCAGGCAGCGACGCCCAGCGGCCAGTTAAGCGGGGGCCGTTCGGCGTCGATTCGATGCGGTAGAGGTTGATGCCTCGAACCGTGCCGCGTTCGCTCGGTAGCGTCCAGCTGGCGGCGAGCGTACTTCCTTGGCGGATGGCGATGCCGGTGAAATTGGCGCCGCCGCCGACAATCCATTGGACGACGTAGACGTCATTTTTCTTGGTCAGCACGACGATGCCGCCATAGTTCTTGCCGCCGGCCTCCTGGCCTTTGCAGGTGTAATAGCCGCTGATGTCGGCTACATCGGCGTCGATCTGGCGGATGTTCGGGGCGGTTTTTTCGTAGGACTTCGGGTTGGCGCTGCTGGCGCCGAGAAGTTGGAGCGTGGAGAGGACGAGGAAGGTGGAACCGTACATAAACGACTCCTAACGTGAAAAAAGGGACAGGAAAATGGATATCAAGCGTCAGGAGCGTTCGCACGCCCTCCTCCGTTCCGGAGATGTCTAACGTCGATAACCAATAACGCCAAATCACATATCGGAAACCTCAATCGTTAATTTCCGCTTGCGGCTTAGCGTTCGGATAATCCCACGCGAGCGCTAAGCCGCAAGCGGAAATCATGCCGAGCCGACCGGGCCAGTCTGCGGGTTCATTTTGATCTGTTCGCGGAGGATTGCGCGGTTGATCACTTGCAAGTACGCCAACGCGCTCGCATCGATGATGTCGGTGCTGACAGCTCGTCCGCGCAGCACACGGCCTTCATACTCGGCTTCGATCTGAGCCTCGCCTTGGGCGTCCTCATCTTCGGTAACGCTGGTAACGGAAAACTTGCGCAGTTTCACATATACATTCGTGATGCGTTCGATGGTCTTGAAGACGGCATCGATCGGCCCGTCGCCCGTGCCGGCATCGCGATGAATGATGCCTTCTTTGTGCCACAGCGCGACGGCGGCGCTGGGAACCGTTCCCGAGCCGCCGTTGCAGGTCACGGCTTCGAGCGTCCAAACCGCGGGGCCTGAGTGCAGCACCAGTTCCGCGAGGGCCTCGATGTCGCCGTCGTAGATCGTCTTCTTGCGGTCAGCTAAAGTTTTGAACTGATCGAAGACTTTGTTCAGATGATCGCTATCCAGGTGATACCCGAGATCGCGGATGCGTTGGCTGAGGGCATGGCGGCCGCTGTGTTTGCCGAGCACGAGTTCGGTGCGCGACACGCCGACGTCTTCGGGCAGCATGATTTCGTAGGTTTGGGCGTGCTTGAGCATGCCGTCCTGGTGGATGCCAGCTTCGTGGGCGAAGGCGTTTTGGCCGACGATCGCCTTGTTGCGTTGCACCTGCATGCCTGTAACGCGGGCAACGAGTCGGCTCGTCGGCATGAGTCGGCGCGTCTGAATACCGGATTCAAGCTTGAAGAAATCATTGCGAGTTCGAACGGCCATGATGATTTCCTCAAGGGCACAGTTGCCCGCCCGCTCACCCAGACCATTGATGGTGCACTCGACCTGCCGCGCCCCTTCCTTCAACGCCGCGAGGCTGTTGGCGACGGCCAAGCCCAGGTCGTTATGGCAGTGCACGCTGATGACAACCTTGTCGATGCCGCGAACATTTTGTTTCAGATAGCGAATCGCAGCTGCATATTGCTCGGGCACGGCATAACCGACGGTATCGGGAATGTTGACCGTTGTCGCGCCGGCCTCAATCACGCGTTCGACAACCTCGGCCAAGAACTCCAATTCGGTTCGTGCCGCGTCTTCGGGCGAAAACTCGACCTCGACACCGTAATTTTTTGCGCGGGCCACGCCGGCGACCGCGCGACGCACGATCTCTTCCTTGGCCATGCGCAGCTTGAATTCGCGATGGATCGCACTCGTCGCCAGGAACACGTGGATGCGCGGCTTGCTGGCATTGCGCAACGCCTCCCAAGCGCGGTCGATGTCGTCGTTATTGCAACGCGCCAGGCCGCAGATGATCGGGCCTGTCACCTGCTCGGCAATCGTCTTCACCGCCTCGAAATCGCCAGGCGACGCAATCGGGAAGCCCGCCTCGATAACATCAACGCCCAATTCGGCAAGCGCGTGGGCGATCTCGATTTTTTCAGCAAGATTCATGCTGCAACCAGGCGATTGCTCGCCGTCGCGCAGCGTGGTATCAAAAATTATCAGCCGATTGTCGCTCATGGCGAGCAGGTCCTCGTAGCTTGGCGTGGGCGGCGCGGTCCAAAAAAAACCCTGAGACGATTAGTCCCAGGGTCCGTTATTTCTCATCGAGAGCGTGTGAAATATCGTGGCGCACCTAGGACGGGTCCCCTCCAAGGAGAAGAAGAAAACCCAACAGGATTTTTTGCTGACGTTGCATAGTCACCGGTGCAATCTCTACTCTCTCTTACCACTCTAGCGCATTGTCCGCAAAAAAGCAATGTTAGTTGTGCGAAAACCTATCACAATGTTTAGCCGCTCGCCTTTGGCGAGCACGGACCCCGCGTTTGCCGGGGAACCGCCCAAACGCCGCGGCCGCGCTCGCCGAAGGCGAGCGGCTAAACGAATCGGCGAGTTATTTGTTCGGGTACGGCTTCTGCCAAAAGATATCGCCGCTGATGTTCATCTCGGGTTTCGTTTCAACCTTGATGTCTCCAGTGACAGTACATTGGCACGCGAGTCGCATTTCGTCTTCCATGCCCAGTGATTCAAATACGTGCAGCACGCCGAGGCTCGCCTTCTCGATCAGGCCGGGCTTGCTGACGTTGTCCTTGCCTTCTTTCACGAGCACTCGGCACGTGGCGCACATACCGTGGCCCATGCAATTCAAACCGGGATATTTGAATATCCAAGGATGCAGCTCGACCGCGGCCTTGCGAGCCTCATCGCGCAGATTCGAGCCGGTGGGGACTTCGATTTCGACTTTCTCAGTGACGAAGGTGACTTTTGGCATCGCAGCCGTCCTTTGGATGTTGATCGCCTTGCCGTACAACATTGGTATAGGAATTTACCGATCGAATCTCAACGGGTTTCGTCGTTTAGCCGTTCGCCTTTGACGGGCGTGAGCGCAGCGGTCAAACCGAAGCGCCAAAGCGGCGAGTCCGCCTTCGCCAAAGGCGAACGGCCAAACGGGTAGCCGCCATGATCCGCCTCGCACATTTCAGCGATATTCACGTTACCACTCCGACGCTGGAGTGGCAACGCGAAGACTGGTTCAACAAACGGCTGACATCGTGGTTCAACATGCGCTTCTTGGGAAGAGGCAAGCGGTTCGCCCATGCCGAGGAAGTCGCGTGCCGGATGATGGACGAGATCGCCGTTCGCAATATCGATCACCTGATATTTTCCGGCGACGCAACCGCATTGGGCTTCGAATCGGAAATTCGCCGCGCCGCCGAGGTGCTGCGCGGCGGCGAACTCGCGATCCCCAGCCTGGCGATACCGGGCAACCATGACTATTGCACGGAAACCGCAGCGGCATCGGGCCACTTTGAACGCTACTTCTCCGCCTGGCAGACCGGGCGACGGATCGACGAACAGCACTACCCGTTCGCGCAACCGGTCGGGCCGATCTGCCTGATCGCCGTCAACGCCGCGACGGCAAACCGCTGGGCGTGGGACGCAGGCGGGGCGATCGGCATCGCGCAGCTGGAACGCCTGAAACGATTGCTCGCCGAACTTGAGACTGGCATCAAGATACTCGTGCTGCATTATCCGATCTGCCTCAAAAATGGCCAACGCGAACCCGGCTATCATGGCTTGCGCGATCTCGATGCGTTGCTCGACATCGCGAATGCCGGTGGCGTCAACCTGTGGCTGCACGGGCATCGCCATGGCGCCTATCATTTCCAGAAACCCGCGAAGGCCAACTTCCCCGTCATCTGCGCCGGGTCCGCCACGCAGACCGGCCTCTGGTCCTACGGCGAATACACCATCCACGACACGACGCTGACCGCGCTGCGCCGCGAATACGATCCAACAACGAAACGATTCCGCGATGCCGAAACTTTTTCGCTAAGCCTTTCTCATAACCGATAGGCCCTCGTTTAGCCGCGGAGCGGAGCGAGTTCGCCGTCCGCGCTCCGCTCCGCGTCGCGGCTAAACAAAACTCGTTGAACCCGCTGTACCTTCCGTATAAAAATTGCACCTATCGCCCGTCACGCTTACTCGGAGCTTCACTAATGCGTCGTACATGGTTCGTCGGTCTGGTCTGTTTCGTTCTCGGTCTCGGCATCGCCGGTTGGCAGATGAGTGGCAACACGCAAGCGCAGCCCAAGGCGGGGCCGATGCTCTCGCACGATGTCTATTTCTCGCTCAAGGACAACTCGCCAGCCGCGAAGAAAAAGCTCATTGACGCTTGCCAGAAATACTTGACGGGCCACGAAGGTGAAGTCTTCTTCGGCGCCGGCGAACTCTGTGGCGAACTCAAACGCGAAGTCAACGACATCGGCTTCGACATCGCCCTCCACATCGTCTTCAAGGACATGGCCGCCCACGACAAGTACCAGATCGCCAAACGGCACGATCAGTTCATCGCCGAGAACAAAGCCAACTGGACCAAGGTCCGGGTGTTTGATTCGTATATCCAGAAGTGATTGCTTGTTTAGCCGCTCGCCTTTGGCGAGCGAGGACGCGGCAATTGTTGCGGTATGCGGAAAATCGCGGCGTCCGCGCTCGCCAAAGGCGAGCGGCTAAACGGATTTGAATTTCATCGGCAAACTGACGGTGGATGCGAACGTATCGGCGGTTTTTGTCTCGCCGTCAACAATGACGCTGGCGCCGGTGACACGCGCCAACATCAACGTCAATGTGTTCCACGCTAATCGCATGGCGTCGTCGGCGTTGCCCCAGACGACGACGCTGATGCCGTCGTTGTCGCGGCGCAGCGTGATCATGCCGCCGGTTGTGCTGATGCGCAGCTCTTTCCAATCGTGGGGCGGCGTCTCATCGGGAAACGCGAGTTCGCCGTCGATCATGCGAAGCTGCAGCGGGAACGCCCGTGCGTTGCAATAGGCCGTGAGTTCGGTCCAGACGATGGCGGTGTTCCGTGCGATACTGACTTTGTGTTCCATGCCCATGTCGAATCCTCCTTGTTTCTTACGCAATATGATACAGAGATAGCGAATTCAACCGAACGTGGGGAGAACACGATGCGAAATACACGACGCCGATTTCTGCAGACCAGCACTGTGGCCACTACGGGCTATTTTGTCGCGCCTGCGCTCGGGCAAGAGACTCCCACCTGGCCACCCGTGCTGCGCGGTGCCAAGAACGGCACAGTGACGCTGCGTTCGGACCGCTTTCTCGAAGTGCCCGACGCCGTCGCGAAATCGCGCCAGGCCGCTGGGGCCGCGGAGTTCACCGTCGCCAGAACCGCGCCGACCGTCGATCTCGCGTTTCACAACAACCTCGGCCCGAACGCGATCGGCCGACGCTTGTGGTCGTCGTGGGGCGACATTGGTCTCGCCTCCGATGGCAAGGTCTACAGCGGCATCGGCGATCATGCCGACGACGCCGGCGGCGATGCGCGGTGCTTTCTTTACGTCTGGAACCCAGCCACGAAGACGCTCGAACAGATCGTGGACATGAACCGCGTCATCCCGCCGCAAGCCGGGCAGCCGGCCTGGTCGAAGGTGCACGCGAAAATCGACGAAGCCGCCGACGGCAAGATCATCTTCTCCTGCACGCTCAACGACGGCAACCGCGCCGCC
The DNA here is from genome assembly GCA_945861245.1 of Singulisphaera sp. GP187. Taxonomy (GTDB): domain Bacteria; phylum Planctomycetota; class Planctomycetia; order Gemmatales; family Gemmataceae; genus SIAQ01. Next base: position 25,929 of record CAMAUE010000021.1, on the reverse strand, counting down.
AACGCCAACTTCCGCTGGACGAAACAATTACCCGGCGGGCAAATCTACCAATACGATCCGCAGAAACGCCAAACCACCGTGCTCGCCACGCTGCCGAACGCGCCGCGTTGCACGGCGACTTCGCTTTTCGACCGCCAACGCAATACCTGGTGGGCGAATCTCGAAGTCGGGCCGAATGCGATCTACGGGCTTGACCTGCAAACGCGCAAGCCGGTCTTTCAGTCCGAGAATGGCGCCGTCGTGTTCAACCGCGCCATTGCTCTCGCTCGCAACGGCGACATCTTTTTCAACGGTGCCATGGGCAGCCTTTGGCGCTACGACCGCACCGCCAACCGCGTCGGGCAGACGAAATCGAATTTCGGCAAATCGCCCGGCATGCGTTCATCCACTCGCGAATCGCGCGATGGCCATCTCTTCGGCACCGCCCACCAAGTCGGCAACCTCTGGCGCTATCACGTTGCCCGCGACACAATGACGACTCTCGGTCCCGCCTGGCTCACCGGCGACTACATCACCGTCACCGAACTGTCGCCCGACGAACGCTTCCTCTATTATCTCCCTGGCGCCCACGGCCAGGCCTCGCGCAGCGGCACGCCCGTCATCCAGTACGACATCGCCAAGGGCCAACGCAAAGTTATCGCGTTCCTGGCCCGTGCCTTCGAGCAAGCCCACGACTACGTCCCCGGCGGCACCTACGGCGTCAAAATCAGCGCCGACGGCAGCACGCTCTACGTCAACTTCAACGGCCATCCAGCCAAAAACCTTCCCAAACACCTCCGCGCCAACGGCTTCGGCCTATGTGCTTTCGCGGCGATTCAGATACCGCGCGCTGAACGTCAGTAGTCCGCGGTCCGTAGTCCGTGGCAAATGCACAGCCAACAGCAGCACGCAGCCGCTTGAATTTGCCAAGGACTACGGACTACTGACCACGGACGATTCAAGGACGAATTTCAAATATCGCCTCGATCTCCACCGCAACCCCGTTCGGCAGCGATGCAAACCCCAGCGCGCTGCGGGCGTGCCAGCCGTCGGTTTGGGCGCCGAAGATTTCGTGCAGCAGGTCCGAGCAACCGTTGATGACTTTCGGCTGATCGATGAAGTCCGGCGTCGAGTTTACGCAACCCAGCACCTTGACGACGCGCAGATTGTCGAGCGTGCCATGGCGGTCGTGTACGGCACGCAGAACCTCGATCACGCATTCCTTCGCCGCCTCACGGCCCTGTTCGACCGTCAAATCCTTGCCGAGCCGGCCTTTGATCTTACTGGTGTGGCCCGATGTGAAGAGGAGGCTGCCCGAGCGCACACAGCGATTGAGGTAGCCGGGCTTGATCTTCTCGAAGGTGATGCCAAGCGCTTCGGCTTTCTTCTGCGGACTTGTGCCTACCGCGAGTTTCTTGTCCTGTGCCGATTGTGCGACAGGACTTGGAACGATGGCGTGCAGCACGTAGCCGGCGAGCATGGCAATGAGGATGGTGACGATCGATTTCATGAATGAGTCTCCGCAAGCCCCACCATGAGCGCAGCGACTGGTGGGGGTCTAGTTGAAAACACCCCACCAATCGCTGCGCTCATGATGGGCTTGAAGCCTTATTTTACCGTCACCGCCACCACGCGCAGATCGCCCGCGGCGATGCGCAGTGAAATCTCCGTGCGTCCTTCATTGCGTTCCACGCCAACCGCGCCCGCTTCGGTCATATCGCGAGCAGATGTCACGTTCAACTTCGTTCGCACGTTGACATCGACGAACTGCCGGCGATCGACACGGGCGATGCCGTTCTGCGTCTTGTCGATGCCGCGATGGTTGTAGAACGTGAGCAGCCAGCCGGCCTTGGTTTTGTTGGTGGAGTACATCACCTCGCCAGTCGGATGTTGGCCGTTGGCGAGACGCACATCGAATGACACCAGGTCGTCGGTCAGCGCGTTCATTAGAACGGGCAGGGCAGGGTGGGCGCGTTCGTCCAGGCCGATACCACGCGGCACGAGGATCGTAATCACCGCGCCATCGCCAACCTTGTTGCGCGTCACCAGCGGCATCTTGCCCTCGGCGAACATCAACGCCTCGGCCCCGTTCAGCTTCACAGGCACAACCTCGAAAGGCGTGGCGGGATCGGATGCGACACCGTCAAGCGACCAAGTCTCCGCGCGGATTGGCTTGCCGGCGACATCAAAGCCGAGCAGCGCCGCGGGCAGGTCTTTGGCCTGCGTGATCGTCGTCACGAGCGTGCCGCCCGATTTGACGTAGTCGGTGATCGTTGGCAACATGTCGCCCGTCAGCTTCACATCCCCCGCGGCCCAGACGACTGGATATTGGTGCAGCGCCTTCGCCTTGCCGGGCCGATCGACGAGCACATCGAAGATGTCGCCATATACGCCGCTGGGCATCGATTGCACGTCAGGCGATGCCGGCATGCCTTCGTTTACGGCGGCGGGGTGCCAGCAGACATTAAAGAGTTCGCGCAGTTCGATGTCGTTGATGTCTTCGGGGAAATCGTGCAACATCTTGCAGCGATAGTTGACGCGCTCATAGCCGTGGCCCGCGCTCAACAGCAGCGCGATCGGCGTGTACGGCTCGCCGCGATCGGGCGTCCGCGTGACGAACGATTGGAAGTCCTCCGTCGCCCGGCCAAATGGCGACAGCCCGATTGGATGCGTGCCTGGGCCGGGCAGCAGATACTGATTCGTGAGGTTCTGTTCCCAGTAAATCGCCGACGCGCCGCCGAGATAGTTTATGTAGTACAATTTTCTGTACCAGGAAATACTTACGCCATCGGTGACGGCATATTTGCTGTGAAACCACGACGGAGCCCCGCGCGGGACGACAGGATTCTGCGTGAAGTAGTTGCAGGCATCGCCGAAGTTGCCCGAGGCGTAGTTGATCCATGTGCCGCCGTATTGCCGGGCGGCGCCGCGTTCGAAGGCGATACGCATCGGGGCGTGCACATTGGTGGCGTCGATTTCATAGCCAACGGTGCGCGAGCCGGATTCGTGATAGAGATGCGCCAGCGCGATCGAATCAACAGAAAGACATGAGATGCCACGCGACCAGTGGGCGGGCGAGACCTTCGTTTTGTAGATATTGCTCCAGGCGTCGGCTTGCTTTTCGCGCAAATATTTCGGCAATGAATCGACATAGCCACGCCGGTCGAGTTTCGATTTGTTGTCCGGCAGGCCGATGCCGACGGTGCCGATCGCCTCGCCGTGAATGTAGCCGAGGAACTGCTCGGCAAGCGGCCCTGTCGTGATCGCTTGATACGTGCCGGGACCGGACTTGTCGTTGTAACTTCCGCTGGCGTAATTCGTCATGATAAAGAACGGCGATTTCGTGCGTTCGAGCCATTTGCGGATTGGGCTGCCCTCGGATAGATCGGGCGAGTTGCCCAGATAAAAGCCGGGCGTGAGACCGGGCCAGGACATGATCGGCACATCTTTCTTGCCCGCGAACTGCTTGTGAAATTTGTCGCGAATGTCGCTCGGCGGCGAGAATTGAAAGAACGCATCGTAGAGCGAGAGTTTATCGACATCCTGCTTGCCCCACCATTTCAAATCGGCGTCGATGCCGGTCCACATGCCGAAATCTCGGCTGGCGATTGGCTGGCGCTGGCTGTCGGGCGCGATCGCAAAGTCGCGCTTCTTGCCACGCCAGGCGGCGCCGTCCACCGGTCGCAGTTCAAAGGCGGATTGATACGCAAAGCGCGGCTTCTCGCGTCCACTCGGCGTGAATGTCGCGTCCTCTGTGAGCAGGATCGCATCGACCTGCCGCCAGGCCTGGCCGGGCTTGTCGATCGAGACGATCAGCTTCGCGGGTCCGTCAGCGAGCTTGACTTTGATCGAATCCCACGCAAACGAAAAGCCCCAGAAGAGTTGATACTCGTCATTCACCGGCAACACCGGCCTGACGCCAAACTCGCCGACGAAGGCGACCTTGCCGCCCTGCTCGATGCTGACCTTGAACGGCGAAGTTTTCTTACGATGCTCGACAAACCGCACCCATAGCACATACTCGCCGCCGCGCGGAACGACGATATCACGCTGGCAGCGTGCACTGGTCTCATCGGCGGCGACACCCATCGAGTTCCACTCGCTCTCGCCGCCCTGCGACCACTCGGCGCTGATGCCCGGCCCCGCGATGCCCCAGGTCCCCGTCGCCTTGGCCGTGCCGGTCCAGTAACCAAATGAGCCTTTGACGCCATCGAACCATTCGGGTTCGTACCAAAGGTGGATGGGGGGACGGTGTTGGGCGTGCGAGTGATAGGTAAAGGTGAGAAGTATGCCTATCGAGATAATGAAGGGTCGCATAATGCTCCTAGGTTTGTGTATGCTGCTTGTGGCTTAGCGCTCGGAGCATCCCGCACGGACGTTGTCAGAGCCACGCACGAAGTAAGTGGTTGAATTTGCGGGCGTGGTATACCTGAACCAAGCTGAAGCAACTCTATCCCCAGGCGTGTGGCACAACAAAAACAATCCAAAGCCAGATCAGGACGCCAATGACGGCACACAGAATGCAGCCGCTGCCGGGAATCCAGTTCGGGCCGCCGGCTTTGGCGGTATCGTCGTCGCTTGAAGTGGCGCGTTTGGCAGAGCTCATTTCGGTCGGGTCAGACATTGGAAGGCTCCGAAAGGTTGATGGACGATTGTTGCTTGGCCGCCAGTTTTATCATGTTATTTCGTTATACTGAGAGGGAAGCGGAGTTCATCATGCTGTAACCGATTCAGGAGCTTCCGATGCTACGTGCCGTCATAGCTGTATTCATGTTGCTTGCGATCCACGTTCATTCCCTGCACGCCCAACCGAATCGCAAGCCGCTGGTCACGGCAATCAACAAGCAGATCGACGGCGAGATCGAATCGCTGCTCGCGCTGTACAAGCACATTCACGCCAATGCAGAACTGGCGTTTCAGGAGGAGCAGACTGCCGCCCGGCTCGCGAAAGAGTTGCGCAAGGTCGGCTTCGAGGTCACGGAGAAAGTCGGCATCACCGGCGTCGTTGGCGTGCTCAAGAACGGGCCGGGACCGACGGTCATGGTGCGGGCGGACATGGACGCGCTGCCGATCGTCGAAGAGACCGGCGTGCCTTACGCCAGCAAAATCCGCACGCGCGATAAAGACGGGCACGATGTCGGCGTCATGCACGCTTGCGGGCACGACATGAACGTCGCGTCGCTCGTCGGCACGGCTCGCGTCATGGTTGCCCTCAAAGATCGCTGGCAGGGCACGCTCGTGTTCATCGGTCAACCTGCTGAAGAGATCGGCGCCGGCGCCCGCGTCATGATCGAGGACGGCTTGCTCAAGCGTTTCCCGCGGCCCGACTTCGCCCTCGCGCTGCATTGCGATGGCCGATATCCCGCGGGGCACGCCAACTATCGCGAAGGACAGATGCAAGCGAACGTCGATTCGGTCGATATCATCGTCAAAGGCAAAGGCGGACACGGGGCGGCACCGCACACGACCATCGATCCGATCGTCATCGCCGCTCGCATCGTGCTCGATTTGCAGACGATCGTGAGCCGAGAACGCAACCCGCTCGAACCCGCAGTCGTCACCGTTGGTTCGATTCACGGCGGCACGAAGCACAACATCATTCCGGATGAAGTGAAGTTGCAGATCACGGTTCGCACGATGAACGACACCTCGCGCAAAGAGGTGCTCGAGTCGATCGCCCGCATCGCCAAGGCCGCCGCGATGGTGGGCCGAGCGCCGGACCCGATCGTCAAAACGCGGCTGGAAAGCTTTACGCCGGCGCTGGTGAACGAAAAAGAGTTGACGCAAAAGTTGGTCGGCGTCTTCAAGGACGTGCTCGGCTCGGACCGCGTTCACGAACGGCCGATGTCGATGGGCGGCGAGGATTTCAGCCAGTTCACGCGGGCCGGCATTCGCACGTTTTATTGGCATCTTGGCACCGCCGACGCCGTCGCCCATGCCGAGGCGAAAAAGGGTGGCAAGACGCTCGCGAACACGCATTCGCCGTTCTATGCGCCCGTCCCGGAACCGACGCTGCGCACCGGCGTCCTGACGATGAGTATGGCGATTGTTGAACTGATGAACGAGAAGAAATAGGCTATTCAAGCCCCGCGATGAGCGCAGCGATTCGCGGGGGTCTACCCCCAGGAATCGCTGCGCTCATCCTGGGGCTTGCGAGACTGCAAATAATGTCGCGATTCATCGTGCTCGCCACCGATACCGATGTCGGCAAGACGACGTTCTCGCTGCTTTGGCTGCATGCCTTCGCCAGCGCGTACTGGAAGCCGGTTGAGACCGGCGCGTCCGATAGCGAGCTGATCGCTCGGCTCGTGCCTGGCGCGGTGGTGCATCCGCCGGTGATGGCATTGCGCGAACCGGTCGCGCCGCCGTTGGCCGCTCGGCGTGAAGGGCGAATGATTCCGTCGGCACGCGAATTGGCAATCGCGATGCCGACCGGTGATATGCTGGTGGAATCGTTCGGTAGCCCGTTCTCGCCGCTCAATGATTCCGAATTGCAGGTCGAGTTAGTCCGCGACCTGGCGTTGCCGAGCGTATTGGTGGCGTCATCGGCGCTCGGCGCAATTGGCCGGGTGATGCAGTGCTGGTCGGCGCTCGATGCGGAGGGATTGAGGCCGACCGCGATTGTGTTGTTGGGTATGCGCGACGTGTATGCGGAGGACGAGATTCGCAAGCACACTCACGGCTCATGCGTGGTGTCGCTCGAACGGCCGACGGCGTGGACGATCGATGCGCTGCGTGAATGTGCAACTCGACAACGAGAGCAGTTGGACGACGTGCATGGGGCGATAGCTAAACACTTGGATCGCTACGTTATCATGCCTTCACCGAGTAAGTCGGACGCTTTTCCGCGCCGCGACCGTCAGGGAGCGGCCGACAATGCGCGCACGGTATTCGGTCGGCCGCTCCCTGACGGTCGCGGCTCCGAAAGGATTCAATCCGTCGATAAAAGCGACACCTTCCGCGGTGCGCGGTCTAACCCCAAGACGCTGCTCGCCGACGATCGCCGGTGCGTTTGGCATCCGTACACGCCACTGGAAGGTTCCGCGGATCCGTTGGTTGTCGTTGGCGCGAAGGACGAGTTTCTCGAATTGGCCGACGGTTCGCGCGTTATCGATGGCATATCGTCGTGGTGGACGATTCTGCACGGGCATCGCCATCCGCCGTTGATGCGTGCATTGGCGGAAGCAGCGAGTCGCATCGATCATGTGCTTTTCGCGGGCGTGACGCATCCGGCCGCCGTCGAGCTCGCCGATTTGCTACTGGGCACGATGCCGTGGTGTGGCGGCCGTGTCTTTTACTCCGACAACGGCAGCACGGCGGTCGAGGTCGCGCTGAAGATGGCGTACCAATACTGGTGCCACCTTGGCGAACCGGGCCGAACGCGTTTCATCGGGTTCGAGCATGGCTATCACGGCGATACGTTTGGCGCGATGGCGGTCAGCCGTGATCCGGTGTTCTTCGGTTGCTTCGAGCCGCTGCTGTTTCGCGCCGACATTCTACCAATCGATGCGAATCGGCTGGACGACCATCTCAAGCATCATGCTCACGAAACCGCGGCGATTATCATCGAGCCGCTCGTGCAAGGCGCGGGCGGAATGCGGATGCACACGCCTCAGATGCTCAGTGACATCGCCGAGGTCGCCAAGCGTCATAGCGTGCTGTTCATCGCGGATGAAGTGATGACCGGCGGCGGACGCACCGGCACGCTGTGGGCGCATCAGGCGGCAGGCGTCGGGCCGGATTTCGTCTGCGCCGCCAAGACGCTGACCGGTGGCATATTGCCCCTGGCGGCGACGCTGGTATCACCAAGGATCGTCAAAGCATTTCAAAGTGCCGATCGCGTGCGCACATTCTTTCACGGTCATTCGTTCACCGCCAACCCGCTAGCGTGCGCCGTGGCCGCGTGCAATATGCGATCGATGCTCAAATCGCAAAATGAGCCAAAGCGTATCGAAGCGTTCTGGTCGCAAGCTCTGAATCCGCTTCGCGATGATCCGAATGTCGTCGAGGTGCGTATCCGCGGCACAATCGCTGCAATCGAACTCGCTGGATCAACCGGCTACCTTGCCGAGATCGGCCCGCAACTGCATCGCTTCTGCCTGCAGCGTGGCGTATTCCTGCGGCCATTGGGAAATGTGCTCTACGCCTTGCCGCCGTTCTGCACTACCGAGGAATCGCTTCGCCAAATCGCGGCAACGATGGCGGACGCCGTTTCTATTGATAAACGCCTCCGACCAGCCAACGAGCCGGAAGCGTAAGCGACGGGCAGGAGAAATCCGTCGCTTACGCTTCCGGCTCGTAGAAGGCAACAGCACACTAACCACGGACGAATTAGGTGTTTTTCCTGAATTTCTCGAAAAGTTCTCTGGACTTGCCTTCTTGGATCAGTTAAAATCATCTTTAGTTAAAGTAATGCGCATCCACGCAAGCCAATCCATTGGCGCTTTCCTTTTTTTGGTCCGTGCGTAAAGACTCTGTGGCAAAATAATCGTGTCGTGTCATTTGCCGCACGCTCTTTGTCCTGGACCGGGCGACCTGCTTGCACCAAGGGATGCCATTCACCTGGAGGTTGAATTGACCGCATCTACCGTTGTGGAACCCGTTGCAGGGTTTCACGGTCTCGGACTCTCGCAAACTATTCTCGACGCCGTCACCAAAGCCGGCTACAAAAAGCCCAGCAGTATCCAAAAGGCGTTCATACCGCGCGTTCTCGCCGGCTCGGATGTCATGGGGCAAGCCCAAACGGGCACGGGTAAAACCGCCGCCTACTTGCTGCCGTACTTTGAACGCTGGCAGCCCTCCGCTGACCGCGATCCCACTGCACTCATCCTCGTCCCGACTCGCGAACTCGCCACGCAAGTTTGCGATGAAGCCACCAAACTCGCACCGCACGACCGCATTCGCGTCCTGCCGATCTACGGCGGCAAACGTATGGATGGCCAAGTCCAGGCTCTTCGCAAAGGCATCGACCTCGTCGTCGGCACGCCAGGCCGAATCCTCGACCACTTAAGCCGATCGACTCTGGTCTTCCATAAGGTTCAATACCTTGTCCTGGACGAAGCCGATCGTATGTTCGACCTCGGCTTTCGCGACGATATTCGCCGAATCCTCAAGCAATGCCCCGACGCCCGGCAAACCATGCTACTGTCCGCGACGATGCCGCCGGACGTGCTTAACCTCGCCAAGCGTTACATGCGCAAGCCGATCGTGCATATCCAGATCGCGCCGAAAAAAGTCACCGTCGAAAAAATTCGCCAATCGTACATCACGGTGGACAAAGAGAATAAATACGATGCCCTGCTCCGCGTCATCGAACGCGAACAGCCTCGGCAATGCATCATCTTCTGCGAACGAAAGATCGGCGCTCACCGTATCTACACCAAGCTTTGCGGCGAACGCAAGCGCGTCGCGGCGATGCACGGCGACCTCGAACAGAACCAACGCGAACGCATCATGAAGGCGTTCAAAGAAGGCAAGATCGTCTACCTCGTCGCCACCGATGTCGTCGGTCGCGGCATCGACGTGATGGGCATCTCGCACATCATCAATTTCGACATGCCGATGGACCCGGAAAACTACGTCCACCGCATCGGTCGCACGGGCCGCATGGGCAAGGACGGCGTGGCGATCTCACTCGTTGAGCCTGAGGAAGGCAAGGAGTTGACGCGGATCGAGGACTTCATTAACAAGCTCATCACGGAAGAGCATCTGCCGGATTTTGAAGCATTCATCCCTCGCGTCAAAGTCGAACAGGAAGCGAAGGACGTGAAACCAGTCTATGGCCAACGTTCGCGTCGCTATAGCCAACGGCTGTAGGTAATGGGAATTCGCTTGCGGATTAGCGCTCGGAATGTCCCACAGGAGCGCTAAGCCGCAAGCGGAAAACAGGATACCCCGACGTGAACGATCTCGCGTCCCATTTGCGATCGGGCGAACTGCTGCTCATGGATGGCGCCATGGGCACGGAACTTCAGCGTCGCTGCCGGATGCCGCATCTCGTTGACCTGGCTGCTTGCAACCATACCGAACCCGCGATTGTGCACGAAATCCACGCGGACTATCTAATTGCGGGTGCACAAGTTCTGCTGACAAACACCTTTCAAGCTAATCCAGAAACTCTGCCGCCGGATCAACTCCGCTCAACGTGGGAGTCGGCACTTGCATTGGCACGCAATCACACACAGCCGCATTTCGTGCTAGCGGATGTTGGCCCCGTACGCGAAGTCACCGATGCCTTCATGGGGATGCTGCGTTCCGTGTCATCCCATGTCGATGGAATATTGCTGGAAACGTGGTCGTCAGCGACGGCCCTTCTCCAGGTTGCCGAGCGATTGGAGGTTGGCACCCCATTGCTCATTTCGTTTACGTTTCGACAAATGGGCGACTTGAAAACATTCGCCGGTGATTCGCCCGAAGTATGCGCTGGGGCGGCATCGGCGGCGGGTGCCTTGGCCGTGGGCGTGAATTGTGGATGCGATATCGGATTCGCGGAGACAATCGAGATCGTGCAGCGGTACCGAAAGGTATGCGACCTCCCGATCTTCGCGCGACCGAATGCAGGCACGCCGATTCGCGGAAAAGACGGATGGGAATACGAAATGTCAGCCGCGCAGTTTGCCTGCGGCATACAATCGCTGATTGAAGCAGGCGTGGTGATGATCGGCGGATGCTGCGGAACCAAGCCGACTCATATTCGGGCGATATATGATGAAATGTTGAAGTAAGAAAGCCCAAAGGTTCGGAGTACCTCACCCTTGGGCTTTGCTGGAATTTACGCTTGCGGCGGGCTTTCGACGATGGCGATGCGTTTGCCGTTGCTTTGGAACTCGACCTTGCCATCGACGAGAGCGAATAGGGTATGATCACGGCCCATGCCGACGTTGCGGCCGGGATGAAATCTGGTGCCGCGTTGACGGACGATAATGCTGCCAGCGGAAACCGTTTCTCCGCCGTAGGCTTTAATGCCGAGACGTTTCGCATTGGAATCGCGGCCGTTGCGGGATGAGCCTTGGCCTTTCTTATGTGCCATTTTTCTGCCTTTTTCGTTGCAAATCGTTTAGTCGCTCGCCTTTGGGGAGCGCGACATTCGCGCTCGCCAAAGGCGAGCGGCTAAACAGTTTCAGTTCTGTTTGTCCTCAACCTTTTGAGGTTTAGCAATTGTACGAGTCGCCGCCCGATAAATCCACTGGGGCGGTGAGACAAATTCGATATCGCGTGAATCGAGCGAAAAACGATCGCCTTTGCGCTTAAAATTCAGCTGCAATGTTTTGTATTGCGTAATCTGTCGTAACCCAGGCGTTAGGGCGTCGACTTCAACGGAACCGTTGCTGATACCGCGGACAAAGATGCTAAACCGCGTCGTGTCGGCCAACTCTTTGTAGAGCGGATCACGTTTCTTCGGATCGGCCGGCCCGGCATCCCAAATCGCCACACCCGTGATCGGCCGCGGAAACGCCTCGTCCACCGGCTTCGACGCGGGAATCGCAAATTTTGAGATGATGACTGTGTTCTTGATATCTTGATAGCCTGTCGGATCCTCGATCTTCCGAATCATCTCCTCGGCAGTGATCAGAATTTCGTCGCGGTAAATCCCTGGGTTGTCCAACGTCACGATCTCGAAATACGGCGACACCTCTTGCGGCTTACCGGACCGATTGACAAGTTGATACCAAACGTACCAACAAAGGCGATCGCCGCGAGTCGGGAGGTTGACCTTGATGATGCGCGGATCCTTGAACCGCACGTCCATGGCCCAGATAAGGTTGTCCTTGTCAAGGAGGGACCGTTGCGCTGGTGCTTCACGTTCGTTGAAATTACGTGTGCCCTGAGCGGGCATAATTCCCACGATCGTCGCCAAACCAAGCACGATGAGCAGCAGCGGCGTGCAGAGTCGGACTTTTTTGAGGCAGCCAAGCATCGATTTCTTTCTCAGAGATGACGCGACCGACAAAAGTCGCTTTACGAGCCGGAAGCGTAAGCGACGGACTGGAGAAATCCGTCGCTTACGCTTCCGGCTCGTACTTTTGTCGGCGGCGTCAGAGATGAGCGAGGAAACAGGCGTCAATCGAAACACACCTTCCTTATAAGGTGATGGATCGCTCAGGTCAAGGCGGAAACTTGCGGAAGTTTACGTAGGTCGCCGTCGCCACGGCATTTCAGGATTCGATCCGACTCGATCCGATCGCGGAGGACAATAGAAAGTAAACACCATAAAAAAGACCTGATGATGATGGTTTCAGCGAATAGTGCTCCGCCCTCAGCGGTTTGCTTGAGTTGACACATTGTTATCTGGTTGTCCCCGGCCACCTAGGCTTCCTTGCTTGTCAGTTCGGGTTTGTCGATTGTATCGATTGCGCCGAACGGACGGGTTGCACGAACCATGCGGGATGCCATTCTGTCGTGGACGGGTGGGAATGCCGGACGGAACTGGGCGATGATGTAGTGTCGGGGATGGTTTGACGCTGCTGCGAAATCCCGGTTTCTTCCGATTGACGCTCGCGTTGGAAAGTCCGAGCGCTCCACTGCGAGCGTTTATCAAAATAAGGGTTCAACACCATGAAAAAAATATTGACGCTGGTGTTGCTGACATGTGCAGTCGGCGGCGGAGGTTACTGGTACGTCAATAACTCAGGGCCGCAGCATCTGTCGGAGAAGTCGCTGAAGTTCAACGAGGTTCGCCGTGTGACGATTCGCGACATCGTCAGCGCGACTGGCTTCGTCGAACCGAGCGAGATCATCATCGTCTCTGCAGAGATGCCGGGGATAATCGCGAAGATTCACGTTAGTATCGGCGATACGATGGGCGAACACAAGGATCTGGCCAGGCTCGATGATCGCAGGATCAACCTTAAGGTCGAAGAAGCCAAGAACAACGTGCAGATGGCGCAGGCGGCATATATGCAAGCCGAGTCGGCCCTTGCCCAGGCCGATGCGGCTTGCGAGGCGGCGTCGCGAAATCTGAAGATTCAGATGGAAACCGCGAAAGCGGCTCCTGCCTTCCGCACCGACCGCGAGCTTGCCGAGGCCCAGCATCAAACTTCACTGGCCGGTATCAGGGTCGCCAAGGCGGGCATCGAGGTCGCCGATGCCAAGAGGAAAGCCGCCAACACCGCTCTTCGCGAGGCAACGCTGGCTCTCGACATGACGAAAATCAAAACGCCCGGCACGTCTGGCGAACGCAAGTTCCAGGTGCTCGATCGCAAGATTCACGAAGGGCAGATGGTCGGCCCCCAGAGCGGTCCGCTCTTCACGCTCGCGGGAAGTCTTGAGACCGTCGAGGTCCACACTCAGGTCGTCGAAGGCGATATCAACAAGATTCGCGAAGGGCTGACGGTCTCGTTCCTCGTCAAAAACTATCGCGATGAGGAGGAAGAGGTATTTACCGGCCAAGTGATGCGTATTCGCCCCATGGCGACGATGACGAAGCCGGCGGTTTATTACGACGCCATCGTCGAAGTCAAAAACCGAAAGGACCCGATGACGAAGGATTGGCTGTTGCGGCCCGGCATGACCATGTCAGTCGATATTATCCGCCGTGAAGCAAAGGACGCCTGGCGAATCCCCGTCGATGCACTGAACTTTAAGCTTGAACCCGCGTATCAGGACGCCGCCGCCAAGGCGAGGTTGGAAGAATGGAAACGCCGGCCCGACCACGAAGATTGGCGTGCCCTGTGGACCTGGGATGTGAATGCCAAGCGGGCGCACCCGACATTCGTGCGACTCAGTGGTAAAAAGAATGGCGAATTGGGATTGAAAGATAGCGAAGGCAACGAGATACTCGAGTGGGAACCCGGCACCGAGCCGACGGGGCCGCTACGTGTCATCATCGATGCTCCGCCCTCGCGACCGCCGGGAATCTTCGATCAGCCGGCGAATGTGAAAATCTAAGAACATAGAATTATTCGAATTTCCGCTTGCGGCTTAGCGCTCACTGCGCGTCATGCGAGCGCTAAGCCGCAAGCGGAAAACGCCCGCGAGTCCAAGGATGGAACCATGCGTATCGTCATCGAATTGGCGGATGTCACGAAAACCTACGACAGCGGCGCCGCTGAAGTGAAGGCGCTTCGCGGCGTTTCGCTCACGATTCAGAGCGGCGAGTTTGTCACCATTCGCGGTTCGAGCGGGTCCGGCAAATCGACGCTTATGAACATCCTCGGCTGCCTCGATCGGCCGACGACAGGCGAATATTATCTCGATGGAGAAAATGTGCAGCGCATGTCGAAGGCGTCGCTCGCTGTCATGCGCAATCGCAAATTGGGTTTCGTCTTTCAGGGGTTCAATCTACTCAAACGCATGAGCGCCATCGAGAACGTTGAACTGCCCTTGCTCTATGCGAACGCGACCCCTGCGGACCGCAAAGCACGCTCGCTGGAAATGCTCGACCTCGTTGGCTTGAAGGGCAGGTCGCACCATCTGCCGAACCAGATGTCGGGCGGTCAGCAGCAGCGCGTGGCCATCGCGCGGGCCCTCGTCAATCGCCCGCAGATTCTGTTTGCCGACGAACCGACGGGAAATCTCGACACAAAGACGGGCCAGGAGATTTTGGCGGAGTTCCACCGCTTGAACCGCGAGCTGGGCCAGACGATCGTGCTGGTGACCCACGACATCGCCGTGGCCGAGAGCGCCCCACGCCAGATCACCGTGCGCGACGGCCTAATCGCCCACGACTTCCGCAAAGACGCCAGCAGCGTAATGCTGGCGGGGTGATGTTTCCGCTTGCGGCTTAGCGCTCAACGCATGCCATGTGCTACGTGAGCGCTAAGCCGCAAGCGGTGGGAGAGATGACGCCATGAACCTACTCACCGCCTTCAACATGTCGATCAACGCGCTCATCCTGCACAAAGGACGATCGACGCTGACCAGCCTCGGCATCATCATCGGCACCGGGGCGGTTATCTCCATGGTCTCCGCTGCCGGAGGCGCTCGCCAAAAACTCGACGAACGGCTCGACAACGTCGGCAAGACGCTCATCATCATTCGGGCCGGCTCACGCACGCAGAACGGCACGCTCGCCGACATCAAGCCGCTCACCAACGACGAAGCATCGACTCTCCGCAAGCAACTCCGCAATCAAACCCTGGGCTTGGCCGAGGTGCAAGCGACCATCCGCCCCGTTTCGACACGCACGCGCAACTGCGTCACCATGGTCGTCGGCACCAGCCCCGACATGCAGAAAGTGCGCACCTGGGTCTTGCAATATGGCCGATTCCTGACCGAAGAGGATCTGAAGAAACAAGCCGGCTTCTGCGTGATCGGCCAAACCGTGCGCGATAAGCTCTTCCCCGACATGCTCAACCCCGTTGGCCAAATCGTTCGCGTCGATAGCCTCCAACTGCGCGTCATCGGCGTGCTCGAAGGCAAAGGCCGATCGCCCATCGGCGGCGATCAGGACGATCAAATCTTCATTCCCCTCAACACGCTCCAGCGCAAACTCGTCGGAATCGAGAGCCTGAGCATGTTGCTCACGTCGGTGGAAAGCGTCGATCGGCTCGAACGGACCAAAGAAGAAATATCCCGCATCCTGCGCGAGAAACGCAGAGTGAAGAAGGGGCTGGAAGATTTCGATGTCTCCAGCGTTCAAGAAATGGCCGAGATCGCCGTCGTCATGACGCGTACCATGCAGTTCCTGATCGGCATCATCGCCTCGATCTCGCTCTTCGTCGGCGGCATCGGCATCATGAACATCATGCTCGTCTCCGTCACCGAACGCACCCGCGAGATCGGCATCCGTATGGCGATCGGGGCGACGCCGAGCGATATCCTGACGCAGTTTCTCATCGAGGCCGTCGTACTGTCATTGTTGGGCGGTGTGATCGGCATCACGCTCGGCATCGGCGCCGCCACCGCGCTTGCCTGGGTCGCCAAGTGGCCGATCTTCATCGACTATTCGATGGTCCTGCTTTCCTTCGCCGTCTCCGGCGGCGTCGGCGTCTTCTTCGGCTACTATCCCGCACTCAAGGCCTCGCGGCTCGACCCGATCGAAGCGCTGCGGTACGAGTAGTTTGTTTAGCCGCGACGCGCCAGCGGAGTGCGGTGGCGGTCGCGCTCCGCTGGCGCGTTGCGGCTAAACGGGGTATTTTTCTCCCCCCGCAATCCAATCCCTCTTCCAATTCGTCTTCATTTCGTATACATTCAACCACCCAACCTTACCAGCTCGGCAAAATTGCGTGATTTTGGCTAGTCGCGCTCACCATTGCCTCTTAACATTCGGGAGATCGTTATGAACAATCGCAGATGGGCCTGGCTCTCCGCCTCGCTGCTTGGCATATTCGGCCTTGGCGTCGCCAGTTACACTTATCTTTCCAACGTCAACGCGGATACGACCAACGTCATCGGCGGCAAAGGCGTCAAAGGCGCCGATACGCTCCCGATCAAGCAGGTCGTCCTATTCAACAGCGGTGTCGGCTACTTCCAACGCGAAGGGGAAATCGACGGCAACGTACGCATCCAGCTTTCGTTCCCCGTTGGCGATATCAACGACCTCCTCAAGAGCCTTGTGCTGCAGGATTCCAAGGGCCGCATCGGCACCGTCAACTACGACTCTTCCGACCCGATCGACAAGATTCTCCGCAGCTTCGCACTTGACCTCACCACCAACCCGACGTTTGGCCAAATCTTGAACCAGGCCCGTGGCGAGAAGATCGAAATCACCCGCACCGACAAGAAGGAAGCCGCTGTCAAAATCACGGGCATGATCGTCGGCATGGAGACCAAGAAAATTCCCGGCGGCAAGGACCAAGTCATCGACGCCGAGTTCGTGACGCTCAATACCAGCACCGGCTTGCAAGCGATTCCGATGGACCAGGTCGTCTCGGTCCGCTTCCAGAACCCGACGCTCGAAAGCGAACTTCAGCGGGCGCTCAGCGTGCTAGCCTCATCACATGACACGCAGAAGAAAACCGTCAGCGTCGGCTTCAACGGCGAAGGCAAGCGCGACGTTCGCGTCGGCTATGTCGTCGAACGCCCCATCTGGAAAACCAGCTATCGCCTCCGCATCGACAACAACAACAAGGTCTTCCTGCAAGGCTGGGCGCTTGTCGAAAACACTTCCGACGACGACTGGAACGACGTGAAGATGTTCCTCGTTTCCGGCAAACCGATCTCGTTCAAAATGAACCTGTACGACCCAATTTACATTCCGCGCCCGACCGTGGAGCCGGAAATGTTCGCCTCGCTGCGTCCGCCGGTTTACAGCGGCGCGATGGGTGGCGAGGAACTCGCGGCTAAGGCCGTCAAAGCAGCGATGGATCAGCAGATGCCCCAGCCGGGCTTCGGTAATTTCGCTCCCGGCGCTCCGATGATGCCCGGTCAAAAGGCCGACGCGAAGTTGGCCCAGAACGCGTTCCAACAGCAACAGAATTTCCGCAATCTCGAAAATGCCGCTCAGGATCGCGCTCGCGATGCCAACAAGCTGTCGTTTGACGAACTGCAACGCCGTCGGCAGGAGCAGGGCGTCGTGATTAACGAAGCGAAGAAGAAAGGCAGCGCCATCGCCGGTTTCAATTTCAAGGAAGGCATCCAGTCGGTTGCCAGTGCGGACGAAGTGGGCGATTACTTCCAATACGCCATCGACCAGAAAATCACGTTGCCTCGCCAGAAGTCAGCGATGTTGCCGATCCTCGACCAGTCGATCGAAGGTCTCAAGGTCAGCATCTACAACGAAGCGACGCACGCCAAGTTCCCGCTTTTGGGCCTCAAGCTCAAGAACACCTCGGGCCAACCGCTCACGCAAGGCCCGATCACAGTGTACGACGGCGGCATCTTCGGCGGCGATACCCGCATCCTC
Source organism: Singulisphaera sp. GP187 (assembly GCA_945861245.1). Lineage (GTDB taxonomy): Bacteria > Planctomycetota > Planctomycetia > Gemmatales > Gemmataceae > SIAQ01. The sequence goes on along the minus strand of CAMAUE010000021.1, from coordinate 8,165 downwards.
GACGTGCAGCCCAACGAGACGCGCCTGCTAAGCTACGCCCTCGACCAGGGCACCGAGGTCAAGACCGAAACCAAACAATCGCCCAGCCCCGACATGATCTTCCGCATCGGCTCCGGCGAGTTCAGCGCTCGCTATTTCATTCGCCAAACGAAGACCTATTCGATCAAGAACCGCTCGACGCACGATCGTATGCTGATCCTCGAACACCCGATTCGCTCGGAGTGGAAACTGTTCGAGCCAAAGAAACCGGCCGAGCAGACCCGCGATCTCTACCGCTTCATGGTCTCGGTTCCCGCGGGCAAGAGCATCTCGCATGACGTGATCGAAGACATGCCGCGCGTCGATAATCTCGGCGGCGCACAGTCCTACGCCGTCGCTGCGGGCATCAACGTTCGCATCGAGACGGCGGTGGATCTGAACAAACTCATCGGCCTGCGTATCAACAAGGGCTTCGTGGTCCCGACCTACAAGACGCGCGAAACCAAGGCGGTCTACGTCCAAAATCTGTCCGATGTCGATCGCAGCTTCACTGTCGATCACGTCGTCCGTCCGGGTTGGACTCGGCTCGACGACAAGAACGACCCGATCCCAGGACCGGATGTCTTCCGCTTCAAGCTCGATATCGGCAAAGGCAAGACGGGCAACAAGGCCGTCCGAGAGGAACGCACCCACTCCGAAGGCGGACAGTTGCTCAAGACCCTGAACGAGGTGACGCTTCGCGCTTACATGAACAACGTCATCGTCAGTGCCGACGTGAAAGCCGCGTTCACCAAGGCGATCAGCATGCAAGCGAAGATCGTCGAAACGCAGAAACAGATCGCCGAGGTCGAGAAGCAATTGACCATCGTCACCGGCGATCACAACCGCGTGCGGGAGAACCTGAAGATCATCCCGATGAGTTCCGAGCACTACAAGACGGCTCTCGAAAAGTTCGTCGCTCAGGACAAGCAGATCGAGACGTTCCAGAAAAACGTCCGCGATCTGAACGCAACGCTACAAGGCCATATCCGCGACTATGACCTGTTCCTCACGAAACTCGACGCGGAGTAATACCGGTTCATCCGAAAAACGCGTATTCTGTAGTTGAAAAAGTGGACATGCTTTCATTTCATGGGGTTATCACAACAAACCATAAGGAGATCGCATGTCCACCATCCTACCCTGTCGACCTTCGGTATCTTCGGCTACAACTTCGTTAAGCGCCTGGCACGCCTGGCCTTGAGGGCTTGGTTGCTCGAAGCGCGCGAGTCCGGAGTGAAGATGCTCGAAAAGTTCGCGGACACCTTGGAGGAGTATCAGGAGGGCATCCTGAACTACTACGATTACCGCATCTCAACCGGCCCCTTGGAAGGCACCAACAACAAAATCCGCAAAATGAACGGCCAAGCGTATGGCTACCGCGACCTTGCTTTCTTCAAACTCAAAATCTTGAGCCTTCATACGACAAAATACGCATTAATCGGATGAACCCCATATTCGTTGAGAAAGTCATTCAGTCGCCTCTTTTCCGCCGAACGAACAAAGATCAATGGCCGGGCGGGAGTGCCCTTGGCGTGATCCACATTTGGAAAAGTACACCAATCGCACGGGAGGGAATGTGCGTCAACGTTAATCTCCCCTTTCCGCTCATCGTTGAACATCAGCGGCGGTTCGCATCGCAAACTGCAATTCCAAACCGATCCCAAGGGTTCGGAGTACCTCACCCTTGGGCTTGCGGTGCATCTTCAATCCACAATCTGAAATCCGCAATCACTTCCTCTCCGCTTCCGGCACGTGCACCACCGTCAACGCGCAGCAGTCCCAGGCTCGGCTGCCGCGGCTGACGTTCCAGGTGACGTAGATCTTGTCACCGGCGGGATCGACGGCGGAGCTGAAGGTGCCGACGGGCGTCGCGCCGATTTTGTCCTTGAAGTAGGGATGCAGGAAGGCGATGACTTTGCGTGTCTTCGACTTCACATCAAATTGCACGATGGGGGTGCCGTCGTCCTGGCTGCCGCCGTGGGCGCCGGGCATGTAGTAGACGTATCGGCCTGTCGGATCGACATCGAGCGAGGTGATGTAGTCGCGGCCGCCGACGGCGACGGGGCCGATCTCCTTGGCTTCCTCGGTCTTCGTGTTGAAGGAGTACATCATCGCCTTGCCGCCTTTGCCGCCCTTGGAGACGGTGTAGACCATGCCGTCGGCGGTTTCCTGGGTGGCGGCACGCAGGCCGAGCGACGCGCCGATCTTGACGGGCGCGGCGGCGGGCTTCGCCGGGTCGTAACGCATCATCGGGCCGACGTTGCCATCGCTGCCGGGAACGTAGTACACACGGCCATTCGACTTCGCGAAGATCATGTAACGTGGCGGACCATCGGGGCCGGAGTAGACGACTTTCTTGGCGGCGATGTCGTAAGCGAAGAACTGCACGCCGTTGATGTCGTCTTTCGAGTTGCCTGGGGCCGTGCCGCCGTAGAAGATCATCCGTTCGGGATCGAGCACGCTGTTGGGGATGCAATGTTTGGCAACGGGCGCGTAAGCGACGACCTCGGATTTGCCTGTCTTCGGATCGCACTTAATGATCCAGTCGCCCTTGTATTCGTTGGCGTCGCTGGTGGCGTTGACGGCGCCGCGATGGGTGGAGTAGTAGAGCCAGCCGTCTTTGCCCATATCGATGCGGCCATGGATTTTGCCTGGAAGATACCGGAACAGGCCGCCGATGACGCTGGCGAGATCGGTCAGCACGCGCATGGCTTTTTTGGCGGGATCATATTCGTAGACGTAGGCGTTGCCTTTGGGTGCGTTATGGTCGCCGATGGAGGAGTAGTATTTGCCGTTGATGGCGAGACCGTCGCCCCAGTTGGACCAGATGGAGGCTTTGTAGGTTTGGCCCGGGTAGAAGAGAAAATCGACGGTCGGCACGGACTTGGCGATGAGGACGTCTTTGTCGAGCGTACTCGGACCTTTGAGGAACTCGTCGGAGGTGACGGTCAGGACGGTCTTGCCATCGGGCAGCGTCGGTGGGAAGGGCAGCTCAGGAGCAGCGGCTTTCTTCTTCTTTTCCTTTGCCTTGGTCTTGTCCTGTCCCAATGCCGGCTCGACATCAGGCAGTAGCACATACAGGCAAAACGCGCCGACAACGGCGAGCAGCAGCTTGGTCATGCGGGGAAGCAACATATGGAGTCTCCATTCGGAAAGTTCTGTGTAGGACCAGTATACGGTGAGCCAGGAGCGTCAGCGACTGGAGGGAGGAAAAAACGAAGTAAGCGCGTCCACCGGTCGCTTACGCTCCCGGCTCGCCAACGCTCTTGAAAAACAAGGCCGCCTCCGTACCCACATCTATTGACGTATCCTCCGCTCGCGGCAATCATTGCGTCGCGGGCGTTCGGTTTTTTTCTCGGGAGTTAATTCGATGTCGGAATTGATTGCGCCGCATGGAGGCCTATCCCAACCTGTCGATCGTACCGTTCCCGCCGGCCAAGTCGCCGAGTTCGCCAAGCAGGCGGCTTCGCTCAAGAAAGTCGCCGTCAGTGATGCCGACCTATCCAGCCTTTACCGTTTCGGCGACGGCGGTCTCAGCCCGCTGACCGGGCCGATGGATAGCGCGACCTACAACAAAGTGCTCGACGATGAAGTCATCATCCACAACGGAAAGCCGTATGCGTGGTCGATCCCGATCAGCTTTCCCGTGGACAAGGTGACGGCAGGCTCGCTGAAAGTCGGCGAGACCGTCGCGCTCGTCAATAGCAAAGGCGACGCGTTGGCCACGCTCAAGATCAGCGATATCTTCCCGTGGGACAAAGCGAAATACATCAAGGGCGTCTATCAGACCGAACGCACCGATCATCCCGGCGGCAAGATGGTCATGGCCGACGAACGCGACATGCTGCTCGGCGGCGAAGTCCAGGTGTTGCCTCAACCGAAGCATCCCGAATACGGTTCCTACGTGCTCACGCCACGCGAAACACGAGCGTTGTTCGCCAAGCGTGGCTGGAAGCGCGTCGTTGGATTTCAGACGCGAAACCCGCTACATCGGGCACACGAATACGCGCTCGTCGTCGGCATGGAACGGCTCACCCGCGAAGGCCATTTGACCGGAGCCGTGCTCAATCCGCTCATCGGCGAAGTCAAAGGCGACGATGTTGACGCCCTTACCCGCATGCGCACCTACAAGGCCCTCATCGACAACAAGGCGCTCGGCGATGGCGATCTCGATCAGGAACTGTGGAAGAAAGCCGGCTATAGCTTCTTCGATCAGCTCATCCTGCTTGGCCTCGATATCAAGATGTTCTACGCCGGCCCGAAGGAAGCGGTCATGCACGGCATCTATCGCCAGAACTTCGGGTTCACCGATATCATCATCGGCCGTAAGCACGCCGACGCACCGTACGACGACGGCAAAGATATCTGGGACGGCCTGGCGGCGCAGCGCAAGTTCGACAAACTCAAGGGCGAGCTGCTCATCCAGCCCGTCAAGGTCGGCTTCGCGGCCTACTACGAGGAGCTTGGCCGAGTCGGCCTGGTCGAGGAATGCGCACCGAAGGGTTACAAACAGGTCTCGATCACGGGCCGCGATTTGCGTGAGAAGCTGCGTGCCGGCGAACAACCCGACCCGCGCGTGATGCGACCGGAGGCGTCGAAGATTTTGATCGAGACGATGAAGGGGAAGTAGGTCGTCTGATGTGAGCGGCGGGGCTTGTCTTCGCCGTTTGTGCATTGCGCACGACTGGTGAAATGGGTACAATCAAGCCCGTCGGAGCCACGCACGAAGTAAGTGATCTGGAACGCGCGGCCATTGCAGGCGCAAACCACTTAACTTCGTGCGTGGCTCTGATTCGCCTACTTATCCTTGGTTATTCCCAGACAATAGAGCTTGCTCGCGGTGCGGAGGAAGATTTGCCCGCCGCAGATTGCGGGGGTGGTCATGACGGGTTCCTGGAGCGAGTTGGTGCCGACGAGTTCGAATTTTCGAGCTGCTTTGAAGATCGACGTTTGGCCTGTTTCGCTGGTGGCGTAAATCAAATCGCCGACCAGGACGGGCGATGCGCTGAAGTTGCCTTGCAAGCGTTCTTGCCAAATCTGCTTTCCGGTTTCGGCGTCGAAGCAGGTGGCGATGCCGCCGTCGTTGACCAAGTACAGCAAACCAGCATGGTAGAGCGGCGACGGGACGTAGGTGATGCCTTTGTCGGCTTTCCAGGCGAGATGCGTTTTCGTGACGACGCCTGTGCCATCAGCGCGAATTGCTCGTAGCTCTTTTTCAGGGAAGCCGCCGGACGAAAAGACCATCGTGGCATTGAAGGTCGGCGTGTTGGCGGACACTTCGGCTGGCCCCGCACACGACCAGAGCAGTTTGCCGGTTTCCGGATCGTAGCTCGCGGTCTGTCCCAATCCTGCTTGCAGAAGCTGGGCCTTGTTGTTGAGCAGCGCCAGCGCGGGCGTGCCGTAGTTCCCGTACTTGCCCACCACTTTGCGTTCGGTGTGCCAGACGATTTTTCCGGACTGTGCGTCGAGTGCCGTCAGATAACAACTCTTGACGTTATCGCCGCTGACGATGACGAGGTTTTTGTACAAGACTGGCGACGAGCCGTAGCCGTGCAGGGATTGAAAGTCGCCGGCCCGCGTCTGCCAACGTTGCTTACCTTCGAGATTGGTGGCGGTGACGTGTAGTCCATCGGCGTTGATGAAGACGCTGAAGAGCCGACCGCCGTCGCAGGCTTGCGTTGCCGACGCGTGCGTGTTCTTGGGATACTTCCGCGTGAAGTTGCCCTGATGCGCCAGAGTGCTCCAGAGTGGAGCGCCGGTCTGGCGGTCGAAGGCGAGGATCAGCTGTTTTTGCGTGGCATCGTCGGCCGTGGTCAAGAAGACACGTTTGCCAATGACAATCGGACTGGAATGGCCGCGCCCGGGTACACTTGCTGCCCAGATGACATTTTCCTTGAGGCTCCACTTGGTCACGGCGTTGCTATCCGCACTGATGCCGTTGCGTTCGGGGCCTCGCCACCAAGGCCAATCGCCTTGGGCGGCTGGAGGCAATAGCTTCGTGGGTGCGGTGGCTTCTCCCTGGCCAACCAAACCGCCTCGCGGCGAGTCGTCCGCTTGTACGGCGAGGGAGAGGATCAAGCAAGCCATTACCGCCAAGACAATTCGCATGTTATTCTCCCTATTGCCGCTTGCGGCTTCGCGATCGCAAGGCACCGAGCGAGCGCTAAGCCGCAAGCGGCAAATCGAAATCGGAAAGATGTAAACGCGGTTTTCCTTAGGGCAGTTCCTGCACAACCACCTGGAACTGTCCGCTGCCTTTGGTGGACGAGACGACGACGCGGTAGAGTCCCGTCTGCATCGGGCGGACCGTGATGCGAGCGTTGTTGCCTGGCACTTTGTCGTTCTGCGTGACGACCGGGAGTCCGGCTGCGTCTTCGAGCTTGATCTGTGCGTTGAACGTGTTCGCGAAAACCATCACGGTGTACGATTTTCCCATTTCCAACTTGATCCCTTGGATGGTCACGCTCTTGGGCGGCCCCGTTGGAGGCTGCTTCGACTTCGGATTGATCGCTCCCGTCGGTAGCAGTGCGCCTTGCGTTGTGAAGATGGTCTTCGCACCTTTGGGCATCGAATCCTTCGGATTCGGAATCTTCGGATCGGGGATCTTCTTCGGATCGGGAACCTTCTTCGGATCGGTCTGCAGCTCGATGTTCAGCGGATTGCCGGGGATGCGCGATACGTCGATGCTGATGTTCAGGACACTGCCGACCATGCCCGTATTGGCTTCCATGTCGGAGGCGAGGTTCAAATGAACCTGCGATAGGTAACCACCGGTGAGGTCGAAAGCGAATTGGCCGGTTACTTCGCCTATTGAATCTCGGGTGCTCAGATCGCGCCCTTTCATTTTGCCTGTCATCGAGACCACGGCTTCCACGCGGGCATTGCGAGTCCTTGTACCTTCAAGTTTGCAGACCAACTCGATGTCGGCGAATTGTGGATTCTTTCCCGCACGCAACATGTAAGGCACCTGGGCCGCGAAGGTTTCCAGCGGCTGAACGACCCGGGTTGGCAGCGGAATCATCGCGGCTTCGAGAGAACTGAAGATTGCGGAATAATGTCGTTCCACGCCACTCCGGGCCGGTAGGGGAATCGTCGCCGCCACATCGCGATTCAGCTGGGGCTTCAGCTTGTTATTCGGAAAGATCGAGAAGTTTGGCGGAATCATGCGGAACAGATCGATCCCGGCGTTGGCAGTGGGATTGCCTTTTCCGTCAAGCTCGGCACGAGCCGTGACGTTCCCGAACGCCCCGCGCAGCGTCGCCCCGCCAAATTCGGGAGCGATTATCTCAAGCAGATCGGCCTTATACTCGCTTTCAAAATACTGACCCGAGCCAGGCATCGACGGCAGCATCGTAACCACTCTCGCGGTCGTCCTCAGGCTGACGGTGCGGATCGCCTCGCCCTTCAGGTTTAAGGCCAGGGCTGCCGCTCGACGGTCCACGGGAATCACGTCGGCAGTCAACGCCGCCGCTGGTCCCCAGGTCGTGACGCCCGTGACGCTGGTTCCGACGGCTCGCACCCAGATCATTTGGCCCGGACCAATACCAATGGCGGGGAAGGGCACATCGAGGCTGCCTTGACCGCTGGACATTTTGACCGTATGTGGCGTGATCGGCCCATCGCCAACCGCGGCGATCGGCATCTCAGTCGAGGGCGGTCGCGGCGGTCCGGCTGGTCCCGACCAAGCTTCGACTTTCAATTCCTTGACACGCTCGAGCGGATCAAGCGTGCTGACTCTTACCGGAATCACCGGTCGGCCAAGTTGCGCGGAGACATAGGGGATGCCAAACGACGGATCGTTCAGGCGTCCATCCAGAATCAGGCGAAGTGCGTAGCCGGGCGTCGCTGAGCTTTCGGGCGCAGTGGCGTTGCCCGAGATCGCGATGGCGACGACATTACCTTCGATATCGACTATGGGACCGCCCGCGCTCGCTGGCCCCATGCCGGTGCGCAGGTTGACGAGGTCGAACATGCCATCGGCGAATTTGCGAAACTCGAAGGCGATCGCTGGCCGAACGATTATTTCCGGCCCGGGTTTGGCTGCTGGCTTAGGCCCACCTACGAATACCGTTTGGCTCAGGCCCGGTGCGGGATTCTTGCTAAGCTCAAGCGGCTTTGAGAGGTCGGCACCATTGACGCGCAGA
>CAMAUE010000020.1 GCA_945861245.1 Singulisphaera sp. GP187 | reverse complement strand
ATAGGTCATCCCACGCCAGACGTTGAGGCGGAAAGAATGACTCCAATGTACGACCGAGTTGAAATCGAAAACAGCCATAACCGAACCTAGGTCATTGTTGTAGCATAACTTGCGTCAAAATCTAAAACCGTTAGCCGGACAGCAGTGTGACGAATTAACTACTTTCGCCACGCCCGACTTGTGCAGAACCGGGGAATAATTCCCTTCTTTGGCATCACGCTTCGGGTGCGAGCGACAGAAGGGACCGGAGAGCCGTCCATACTCTCCGAATTCCATCACAACGGGTTATTTCTGCGGCTTCGATGTGAAGACGCCAGACGGTCCGTGGAGCTTGGTTGTACGATCGTTGCCCCTTTCAACGGCTTCCCAAAGGCCGCGCGGCGACAGCTGCACGCCGGCCTTGGGATGCACCCACATCAGCTTCTTTTCGACATCCACCTGGATCTTTTCGACGCCGGGCACTTCGTAGAGCTTGCCGGCGATCCGCTTCGCGCAGCCGTCGCAGTGCATTTTTTCGAGCGTGATGACCGTGTAGGCCGGCGGATTGCCTGGATTTTGGCCGTGCAATTCGCCGCCCACAACGAGCGCCATCGCTACGCAGAAAACAACTCCGCTGAAAACCTTCAACATTTTCCACCTCCATGCAAAGGGTAATGAACCTCACCAAAGTCGAGAGTTGAGAGTTGAGTGCCAAAAGCATGAACTCTCAACTCTCAACTCTCGGCTCTCGACTACTTCTTGAACTCGTCTTCCGGAGGACGCTCCGGCTTGTGGCCCATCTTGGCCACGTGCATGTCCTCGAACTTCTTGTACTTCGAGGGATCGCACTGGAAGCACTGTGATTGCGCGCGTTCGTGGATCTTGCACCAGTCGCCGGTATCCTTGAACCGTTTTTTCACTTCGGACGGAGGCAAACACAAGCTGCATATTTCCTCAGGAACACCATGCTCTTGGCACCACCAGCCGTCGTGAGGGCCACCCTTTGGAATGTCCTTTTTCGTGTCATCTGTTTTTTGGGCCGGCTGGTTGCAGCCGACGCTGGAAAAGGCCAAGACCAGGACGCCTGAGATCATCAAACCGCCGAACAATCGCGAAAACATGTTGCTCCTCCTAGGCATACGCCTAATCGTGTGATGAAATGGGAACCTTTTCGATCGCCGTCTGCGATTCCGTCGCAACGGCGGCTTCACTCTTTTGCTCTTCGTCCACGGGCGATTGGAACACGAGGTACAAAACGCGAACCACAAACAGCGACATCACCATGGCACTGATGACGCCGCCGATAACGACTGTCGCCAGGGGCCGCTGAACTTCCGCCCCCATACCGGTGCTGAACGCCATCGGCACAAAGCCGAAGCTTGCCACGAGCGTCGTCATCAGCACTGGCCGCAAGCGCGTCACTGCCGCCTGTCGCACGGCTTCGTCGAGCGCCAGCCCCTTGCGCCGTAGCTGGCGGATGTAGGAGACGAGGATCATGTCATCGAGCACGGCGACGCCGGACATCGCGATGAAGCCGATGATCGCGGAGATCGAGAGCGGCATATCGCGAATCCACAGCGCGAAGATTCCGCCGACAACGCCGAACGGCACGCCGACGCCGACGCGGATCATGTCGACGAAATTGCCATAGGTGATGTAGAGCAGAATGGCGATCAACAAGAGCGTGATCGGTATCACGAAGAAGAATCGATTGCGGGCGCTGATGTAATGCTCCCACTGTCCGCCGAGTTCAATGTGATACCGCGGCGATGGCAATGCGACCTCTTTCAGCTTGGTTTGTGCTTCCGCGACGAAGCTGCCGAGATCACGGCCAAGCACGTTACAACTAACGCTGATGCGCCGCTGGCCCCACTCGCGCGTGATGGTGGAGGGCGTATCTTGTAGGACGTCCACCGAGGCCAATTGCGACAACGTCAATCGCTTGCCGTCGGCGGTGATGACGGGGATTTCTTCAATGAGCTTTTTGGCGTCGCCGCTGTCCTTGACCGTTCCTCGATATTGTTCGGGCAACCGAATCACGAGCGGGAAGCGAAACTGACCTTCGACGATTTCGCTGACGCGATTGCTGCCCAGGGATTCCACAAGATCGAGGACGGCCTTGGCGGGAACGCCGTATCGGGCAATCTCGTCCTGCTTGATCTTTACTTGCAGGAGCGGAAGGCCGGTGAGTGGTTCGACTGCCACGTCTGCGTTGCCGTTGATGGACTTCAAGACCTCCTCGATCTTGCCGGCCGTTGCTTGCAGTTTCTTGATGTCGTCGCCGAACAGCTTGACGGCCAGGTCCGCGCGCACGCCGGAAATCATTTCGTCCATACGCAGTTTGATCGGTTGCGAGAACGCGAAGCGAGGCCCGATGAATGGACGAATCTCCTTCTGGATCAGTTCCGTCAGCTTCGCTTGCGTCGTTGCTTTCTTCCACTGGTTTCGCGGCTTCAGGCTGATGAACACGTCGGTCAATTCGACGCCCATCGGGTCCGTTGCGATCTCTGCCGTGCCGATGCGACTCCAGATATGCTTCACTTCATCGGGGAACGCTTGCAGGATAATCTTTTCAAGGTTCGTATTCTCTTCGACGGAGCGTTCGATGGGCGTATCCGCAAGCCGAACGATATTGATCGTCATCGCGCCTTCGGAGAGCGTAGGCACGAACTCCGAGCCCAGGTTCGGCGCGATCAAACCAAACGCAACGACCAGGATCATCAGTGCGATGGCGATCACCGCGGTTTTGTGCTTCATCGAGAAATCAAGGATTGGATTGTGTATCGCATGAGCGATGCGCATGAGCAGCGGCTCGCGTTCCTCGATCTTCTTGGGCAGTAGCAGACTTGCCAGGACCGGCATCAACGTCATTGAGAAAATCATCGAGCCGACCAGAGCACAGATCACCGTGAGCGCCATTGGACGAAAGAGTTTTCCTTCGATCCCTTCAAGCGTGAGGATCGGCAGATAGACGATCATGATGATGAGCTCACCGAAGAGCGTTGGCTTGCGGACCTCGACAGCCGCGTCCCGGATCATCTCAAGGAAGGTTTTCTTTTTCAGATCGCCGTGAGCTACATGGCGGACGCAGTTCTCGATCATCACGACCGAGCTATCGACGATCATGCCGAAGTCGATTGCGCCCAGGCTCAACAGGCTCGCGGCAATTCCGAAACGCAACATGCCGCTGAATGCAAAGAGCATCGAGAGCGGAATGGCGAGAGCGACGATTGCCGCCGCACGCAGGTTGCCGAGAAACAGGAACAACACAGCAACAACGAGGAAGCCCGCCTCGAACAGATTCTTGCGAACCGTGTCGATGACAAAATCGACGAGTTCGGTGCGGTCGTAGACGGGCTCGACCTTCACGTTGGCCGGCAGCGTGGTCTTGATGTCCTCCAGCTTGTTCTTCATCGACCAGGTGACTTGATGGCTGTTCTCGCCCATGAGCATGAAGCCCAGGCCCAGGACTACTTCGCCTTTGCCGTTCGCCGTCACTGCGCCGCGGCGGATCTCGTGGCCGATCTGGACATCGGCAACATCGCTGATCTTGATCGGGTCCCCGTCTTTAGACGTGATGACGATGTTCTTGATCTGCTCGACATTTTCCGTGCGGCCGACGCCTCGCACGAGTGCCATGCGATTGTCGACGATGACGTTCGCACCGCCGACGTTGTGATTGTTTTTTTGTAGGGCATCAACGACTTCGTCGAACGTCATCCGTCGGCTTTCGAGGCGAATCGGATCGATGCGTACCTGATACTGCTTCTCGAAGCCGCCCCAGCTGTTGATCTCGGCCGCGCCTTTGACATACTTCAGTTTTGGCTTGATGATCCAATCATGGATCGTGCGTAGCTCGGTAATGTCATTGCCCTGGCCAGTGACCACATAATGGAAGACTTCGCCGAGACCGGTCGCAATTGGCCCGAGCTTCGGGCGATCAACGCCTCTGGGGAACTCGGCCGTGCGCAGCCGTTGTTCGATGAGCTGGTGCGCAAAGTAGATGTTGGTGTCGTCTTCGAAGGTCACGACGACCTGCGATAGACCGAACTTCGATACCGAGCGAAGCGATTGCAAACGCGGCAATCCGCCGATGACCTGTTCGACCGGGAACGTAATCTGCTGCTCGATTTCTTCCGGCCCGAGCGCCGGCGCCACGGTGTTGATCTGCACCTGCACCGGTGTCGTGTCGGGGAAGGCGTCGATATCAAGATAGCGCATGGAAACGCCGCCCCAGACCGCCAATGCCAGCGATATGGCAATGACGACGAAGCGGTGTTTCAGCGAGAGATCGATGATCCAGTTGAGCATTGTCGAGAGTCCAGATTAATTGAAAGTCCAGAGTCAGAGCCGGAAAGCCTCGGAGTCGAAAGTGCAGAGCAGATTGAAGCCTGGCTCTGGACTCTCGACTCTATCAATTGTCCAGACTGCTTTTCAGTCCGCTCATCATTCGTGCCAATTCTCCGGCGGCCGTCCGTAGAGAATTCGGCTGGTCGTCGTGCAGAAAAGACTGCTGCCGTGCCACTTGGGCAAGTGGGACCACTTGCATGCGCGATCCGTAGCCGATTTCGATAAAGCGTGACATCGAGGAAACTTGGTCCGCGAAGGCGATGGCCTTTTTCCAGACCGCCAGTTTCTCAAATTGAAACATTCGTGCCTTCTTACGGTTGCTCGACTCTCGACAGCTCTTGCACTTGAACTCTCGAATTCAGCCCGACCGGGCTGTTAATGTCCGCACCCTCAACCAGCCCCCAGATTGTTTTTGAGAAGCTCCGCCCGCAGGCTGCCACTGTTCTTTGTGGCGATGATCTCTCCCGGCAAAACGCCGGCGAGTATCTCCGTGTACGGCCCGTTGATCACGCCCGTGCGAACCGTACGAACTTGAAAGACCTTCAGTCCGTTCGGCTCAAGAAAGTTCTTGTCGCGTACGAACACGATGTGGCAATCGCCTTCCCAGTGAATCGCCTCCGTCGGGATGACGATCGCATCATTCTCCGCGGCATCCGCCGGCCCTTGCCGAGCTTCCGCCCGTATCACGATCTGACCCGTTCCGAACATGTTCGCGAGGAGCGAGCCGTCGGCATTGGGAAGCTCCGCACGGAATTGCACCGTCCGCGTCTTGTCGTCCACATCGGTGCTTTTCCAGACTAGCTTTCCTTCGACAGCCTTCCTGCTTCCGTCCGGTCGGAACTGGACCGTTTGGCCGGGGAAGCCCGTCTTGGTGTCGCGCACGCGCAGATATTCAACGTCCTCGATCCGCACTTTGAGCATCAGCCACATTTGGCTCGTGTCGGAGACGACAAAGAGCGGTTTGCCGGCATCGGCCATCTCGCCGAGCGTCACTTTGGCGGCTGTCACCGTTCCGTCGCGCGAGGCGATGACCGGCATCAGATTCGCCGTCGCGGTCTTCCCATTCAGCGTCGCTGCGATTTCCGTTGGGATTCCAAAGAAGAGAATGCGCTTGGCCAGCTCCTCGACCGGAAGGTTCTTGCTTTCATCAACCTGAATTGGCAGTCCCATGTTGTGGAGTGCCTGTTGCGCTCCTAGCAATCGAATGTTCGCCTCGCGCAGCGCCAGATTCGCTTCCATCAATCGGGCCTGCGGAATCACTCCTTGTTTGTCAAGCGGGGCAAGAAGATCGACGGTCTTTTTGCGCAATTCGGCTTGAGCGTATGCCTGAAGAAGTTCCGTCTTGGCTTTGCCGACCTCGACGGCATCGAGCAGCGCCAGCACGTCGCCGTGTTTGACCTGCGTTCCGATCGTACCCTTGTCCGTGACCAACGCAACTCGGCCAGCCACGGGCACGGACACCGGGGCGATGAGCGGCTGCGCGGCAACGATTTCGCCGCTGGCCGAGATGGTCTCGTAAATCGGTTCACGGGAAACGGGCCAGTAATACGCGATGCCCATCTTCTTGAGCATGTCTTCCGAAGCAAACTGAATGCGCCGAAGGTGCTGTTTGCAGTTCTTCGCGTTCTCCTTGCGGTCCTTCAATTCGAGAGCACGCTTGGCACGGTCGAGATCTTCTTTTGCGACTGTCGGTGTGGATTGTATCTGCACGATATCCGGGCGTTCAAAGGGGCAGTTGTGTACGCCATGAACGCGGCACCACGACGATTTCGGCAGCGGCAGGAGCGATTCCTTGCACTCAATGCAGATGGAGTCCGGTACGCTATGCTTGGCGCACCAATCGTCCTTCACCGAATTGCGCGGGCCGAAGAGGCTGGCGAACTTCGGCATCTTCCATTCCGTTTGATGACCGACGTAGGCGAAGCCGCCCAAGAGAACCAACACGAGCAACGTGGGCCCCGCCCGCATCGACCAGGCCAACCATGACTCACGCTGCGGCGACGGGATCACCAGTGCCGTGGCCGTGGCAGGATTGGGTTTTGCTTTCGCAAGCGGCTCAAGAGTGCTGATATTATTTTGCTCGTTCATCATGATCTCCTTCAAAGCTGCTCGAAGCCGCGAATTCGTGTGACGGAGCGCGTAATGCACGTATGAAACGTATCGCGGCTATCGTGACCGACGAACGAATACGGTCGTGGTCGTACCACGCGGAACGCTTGAACGCCATTAGAGCGTTTAGCTTCGGTGCGCTGCCAATCAAAATACGAAGAGATTGAGACCCCACGAGAACCGCGGAGGTCCACGAGACTAGATGCGAGGCGGTCGATCAAGACCACCGCATTTCCAAGAACAGTATTGGACAGAGCGAATGACGAGACATTCACTCAAGCAATTCGATTGATGCAGGTTCAAGTCAATGGGTGTCAAGCACGGCGCTTTCGCCACGCTGCAAAGGGCACAACCGCCTGGGCAAGGGCAATGCATCGGGTCGTAATCGTTTGGACAACACGGGCATAATGGTTCATTACAGGGTTTCGATGGGCCCCTGGGCGCGCAAGGTGAAGGGCATGGAACGCTTTCTTCAGGATTTTCTTCAGAATTTTCTTCCGTCGTGCAATGCTTGCATTTCTTTGGTTTTGGCTTCGTTTCTTCCGTCGGCGCGGACTCAGCACTTTGGGTGTAGGTCGTTAAAACAGTGCGAATCCAATAATCCAACGCAAAGCTCGCCTGCGTGTTTGCGAAGAGATACACGACCACGCTCAGCAGAGAAACCAGACGTAGACCAGATCGATACACGCGGATTCACCCCATCAATTGCACGCCAAACCGGCTGTATAATACCACTATATCCTGTTCGACAATCGGGTCAATAGATTTTACTTTTTCTAGCTCTTCCGGTTTGGCAACGCATTACTTAATCCTTGGCGAGCGAATTCAATTTGATTGGCTATTGAGTGAGTTGTGTCACTGCGGGCTAGTGGTGCGAAAAGGCCGAGTTGACAGGTCCGTGGGGCCAGGATTATCACGGCCTGGCCAGGCTGGAAAGCCTGGCCCCACCTGTCAAATCAAGGTGATCGAACCACTAGTTTCAAAGGCCGTTGAGCGCGGTATAATGCGGAACAGCCAGCTTGAGCGTTCGGTGAAAACGGGCGGGGTATTACTTTGCCGAGGTGGAAATGCGAACAAACCGGAGCGGTGTGGCTCCGGTTTGTTCGCGGTGATCGGAAAGAAAACGTGTTGGTTTCAGCGAATCTAGTTAGGATATCCGCCCATGCCCATTGGAGGCATCATTCCACCTGGTCCGCCCATCATTCCGCCTGGTCCGCCCATGCCCATCATGCCTGGGCCACCCATGCCGGGGCCCATGGGGCCGCCGCCGCCGCCGAAGGCTGGGAACGCACCGGGGAAAGCGTAGGGCGGAGCATAGCCTGGGCCACTCGGGGCGCCACTTAGCATGCCGCCGCCTTGGCCTTGCGGGACAGCCCATTGCATGCTTGGGCTGACGAATACCGGGGCGTACTGGATTCGGCTCGGGCTGCCGCCGGGGCCGCTTCCGCCCGAGCCGCCGTTGATCTGGTAGCCGTGGTTTTTGTAGTAGGCAACCCAATCGATGCGATCGAGCATGCCGTAGTAACGGCGCAGGGCGTCGTAATAATCATGCCAAAAACGTTGCAACCGTTCTTCCTCGACGGACATGTACGGGTTGCGTTTGGCGAAGATGTTCCACCACGGCTGATGGCCGCCGTATTGCAGGCTGCCGAAATCCGCGCGGGCGCTGTCAGCGGCCACGAGGCTGCCCGTGAGGGCCAAGAGAAGGCATGCGAACCGTTTCATTGTGTCTCCTTTGAACAGGGGGAACCCCAAAGCCGCGCCGACCCAATGCCAGGATTCTCCAGCATCGGCCTGACGGCAATCCATGTGAATTCGTTTCCGATCGCCAGCGATGATTACTCATTTGGGTCGGCGCTTCAATCGGCATAATCAACATCGGCTGAATCACCCGCAAACTCCCGAAAAAATTCCCCCTCCCCGCAACGGTTTTCTCGATATTTCCTTGCCCTGGCGGCAAAACTTCCGCCGTTTGCGCCGTCTAACATTTCAGCGCAGATGCGAAACTGCCAAGAATGGGTAAGAATATTTCGGAAAATGCCTTCGCTATTACGACGTTTCGCTTGCGGCCTAGTGCTCGGGAAATCTCACGCGAGCGCTAAGCCGCGAGCGGCAAAACGGAGAAGCCGTTCTTGAACCAATCCTGTACAACGCCATGGAATCCCGTTGTTGAATCAATGTGTAAAAACCACACCAGAAGGAGGCTAGGATGTCGCATCGTGTCCGCATCGCCACTGTACTTTTCGCTCTACTGACCGCTTGCTCCCACGCTCGCGCCGAGCGATTGGTTCTCGCCAGCGCCTCCTACGGCAAGAACATCGTCGCAATCTGCGACGCCGATGGAAAAGTCCTCTGGTCCCACAAAACCAGCGGCCCGAAAGCAGGCCATGCGGGGCATCACGACATTCAGCTTCTCGACAATGGCAACATCCTTTTCCACGAAAACTGGACGACCATCATCGAAATGACCCTCGACAAGAAAATCGTCTGGACCTACGACTCCGCCACAATGAACGGCAACAAGGGCAAACGCGTTGACGTGCATGCCTTCCAGCGCCTGCCCAACGGCCTGACAATGATCGCCGAGAGCGGTGTCGGACGAATCATCGAGGCGGACAAGAATGGCAAGATTCACACCGAGGTCAAACTCAAATCAGGCGGCACGCAAAACACACGCATGGCGCGAAAGCTGGACAACGGCAACTACCTCGTCTGTGCCGAGAGTCCCGGCGTCGTCACCGAGTACAACGCCAAGAGCGAAGTCGTCTGGGAGCATTCGATAAAAACACGCGTCTACGGCGCAATTCGCCTAAGCAACGGCAACACGTTGATCGCGTCCGGCGGCGGTGCCAGCGTCGTTGAAGTCACACGCGATGGCAAGATCGCCTGGGAGATCAAGGATCGCGTGCCGAACACCGCCATCACGCTCAAGTGGACAACCTTTCTTACGGAGCTTGGCAACGGCAACTTCGTCGTTGGCAACTGCCACGCCGGAGAGAAAAGCCCGCAAATCTTTGAAATCACCCGCGATAAGAAAGTCGTTTGGCAGTTCAACCAATACGGAACGTTTGGCAACGGCCTGGCCTGCTCGCAGATCCTAAGCGATGACCAGTCGGCACTGGTTCGTAAGCTACTCGCGGCACTCACGAACAAATAACCGTGGAATGCGACACTTCACCGCAGCGTTCTTTTCATACAACAATCCGTACCCCGCAAGCGCGCAATGGCCATTCTAATCGGACGCCCCGTCCAACGGTTTCCGTCAGGCAACCACAACTCACATGGATCGTGACGATCGTCGTAGTTTTCGCCGCATCGCCCTAAATCGTTTTCGTCCCCTGAATCGGCAGTAGCGCACCCAGCTCAACCATCTATCGTGCGGAGCGGACTAATGTCCAAACCAGTCGGTCATTCCATAGCGCTATCGCCGGCGCGCCGGACCATGTGTGACATTCTTCATTCGGGAATGCAGATTCCGCTCGTGACGATCCAAAAGGACATGAACCTAGCGGATGTCGTCGCCGCCCGGCAATGCGCCCAGCCGCGTCCGAGTTGGTGCAGCATCTTCACGAAGGCCTATGGCAAGGTCGTCGCTTCGCGTCCCGATTTGCGTCGCGCTTATCTATCGTTTCCCTGGCCGCGGTTGTTTGAATATCGCGTCGCCTCCGCCGATGTCGCCGTCGAATCCCGGGTTGGCGACGAGGAAGTGGTGGTGTTCGTGCCGGTGCGTCATCCCGAATGCTGGCAATTGGTTGAGATGGATAAGTTCTTGGAGTCGTGCAAGGAAAAGCCGATCGAGCGTGTGACTCGCTTCCGACGCGGGCTGATACTGGGCCGATTTCCGCAATTCATCCGCCGGTTCCTCTGGTGGGTCATGTTGAACGCTTCCGCCAAAGCACGCTCCTATTATTTCGGCACGTTCGGCGTTACCAGCGTGGGCAATTGGGGCATCGAATCGGTTCGTCCGATTGCGCCCGCGATCTCGGTGCTCCATTATGGCTCGATCGATACCGAGGGCAACGTATCGGTGCGATTGACCTACGATCACCGCATGCTCGACGGGTCCGGCCCGGCCAAGGCGTTGCTCGAGTTGGAACAGGTACTGCGGACCGATATCGTTGAGGAATTGAAATCGTTGCAGCCGTTGGGTCTGCATACTGAAACTGCGATCGCATAGAAGTATTCCGCTTGCGGCTTAGCGCTCGCGCGGCGTCTTGCGAGCGCTAAGCCGCAAGCGGCGGAATCGAAAACCCTCTGTTTCACCCTTCCTCAACGGAATACCTCAGGGTGACATCGGCGCAACCAGGCGGCGGTCTGCTGGATTCCGTCTGACAGGTTCACCTTGCTTCGCCAACCCAGGTCACAGTCGGCTTTTGTCGGATCATGGCGAACATCTGCACTCAACATTGCCAGGCCGGCATGCGTTACCGGCGGCGGTGTTCGTCGCATCGTGACCATCGCCCACGTTTCCCAGAAATATGCGAATCCGCTCGACAGGAAGTACGGCATCGAGCGAGTCGGCATCTTGATTCCGAGTTCGTCGCACAATTGACGCAGAAACACGCGGGCCGTGATCCGCTCATGCGGCGCCGCATTGTACGCCTGATTGACGCCAGCAGGATGAATCGCGGCGGCGATGGCGCAGTCGGCGACATCCGTGACATAGATCGGGTCGGCGCACGGATCAACCGAGCCGGGCCAGAACGCCGACGGATCGCCAAGATAACGAATCATCGGTGGAATAATAACTTCATCGCGCGGACCATAAATCCACGCTGGGCGAATCACGGTGACAGGCATGCGATCTTGGTAACGCCAAACCGCTGCCTCCGCCATTACCTTGGCTCGCGCATAGTGGCCGAAATGCCGAAAACCGCGTTCGCCCTGTGGTGATTCCTCCGTCACGATGCCATGCTTGAGTGCGTGACGATCGTCATAAACGCGAATCGTACTGACATGCACAAACCGCTGGACCGATGCGTGCAGTGCCGCCGTCAGGACGTTCTCCGTGCCTTGCACAGTCGTGGCGAGATAAGCTGACCAATTCGACCAGCCTGCGACCAAAGCGGCCGCGTGAAAAATGACTTCCACACCCTTGACCGCGGAAGTGAGCGAAGCGGGCGAGGTGACATCGCCATGGATCAGTTCGGCTCCCATTCCGTCGAGTACCTGTGTTTTCTTTGGATCGCGCACCAATGCGCGAACTTGATGCCGTGCTTCGCGCAAACGTTGCACAAGGTGGCTGCCCAGAAAACCGGTCGCGCCCGTCACCAAAGCCAGCATGAATACCTCGATGCAATACGAAAATTAGCCCATCAACTCCGTCAGTGGACCGCGGATGTCGAGGTCGCGCAGGTTCGGGTCGGTTTGGCCGAAATGATCCTGCGGACGGAAACCGGTCGCTTGCAGGATGGTGTTGTACCAGTTGCCAATCGTGCGATGGCCGTTCCTGCCGTAGTTCGCATAGCGTAAATAACGGCCTGCGGTGCGAAGGCGGAGGTTGCGACCGCCGACGACGACGAAAGGCCACTCGTGCCGATTGGAATGGTGGGCCTCGCCGGTGTCGCTGAAGTAGACGATCATGGTGTTATCGAGCATCGTGCCGTTGCCTTCTCGCACGGCTCGTAGACTGGCGGCGAGGCGGGCGATCTGCTCAATCTGGAAGCGGATAATCATGTCAGTCGCACGCCCTGCGGCGATGCCGTTGTCGGTCGTCATGCCATGGCCGATGTCGTGCACGCTCGTCGTGCGGAAGCCGAGGTTCTCGTACTTCACGCTCAGCCAATCCATGCGGATCGAGATCACGTTCGTCAGGCCGATGGTCAACGCGGCTGCGGCCATCTCGAAGAACGTGCCAATGCGATCAGCGAACCCGATCGATTCGTATCGGTCAGTCAGCCGTGGCGCGTGTTGCCGGATCGTGGCCCGCATTTCGCGCAGCCGATCGTTGCGAGTGCGCACCGTGTCGAAGGCTCCCAAATAGCTGTCGAGCTTCTCGCGTTCTTCCTGATTGATCTGCTTGGACAACCGTCGAGTGTCCTCGGCGAGAAAGTCGAGAAGATTCGTCTGAAGGTCAAACTCGCGCTCGCCGCCGGTGCGCAGGTCGAGAGCGCTGCCGAAGAGTTGGCGATACGCTTTGTCGGCACTGGCCTGATACGCCATCGGCCGATTCTCACCATAAGCCGACAGCCGTGGATAGACGGCCGAGTCGGCCACAGTAGGCCCTGCGTTGCTGCCGATGACGTGTCCGTTTGGAGCGAAACCGTAGTTGCTGAACGGCGCCGTCAGCCGACTGCCGAGCATGCAGTCGATGGTCGCCGCGACCGGTTTGTCCGGCGCATTGTGGCAACTCATGGCGCCGTAATACGACGAATGGTTCCCCGCGAAGTTAGCCCCGGACAGCCCTTCGAGGATCATCATCTGATCCTTGAACGGATCGAGGGCCTGGAGATTCTCGTGCAGCCGATGATCGCGAAGATTCAGGTCCACGGTCCGGCTGCCATCGCCGACGTTCACGCCAATGGGTCTAACGGCAGTCGGGGCCAAGCCGCTCGACTTGATGACGAAGACGAATCGCTTCGGCAACGCTGCCTGGTTGCCGGAAGCGTGAATTTCGAGTTGCTTCAGCAGGGGCGCTAACCCCAGGCCGGCGGTGCCGAGGGTGAGACCTTTAAGGAAGGATCGGCGTGATTTGGACATTTTTAACTCCGTATGATTGCTCAGTGGCCTTCGTAGGTTTCATGGTCCGAGAAGGCAAATTAATTCAACCACTCAATCTCCCAATCTGCCTCGCGCTAATATCGTTCAAGTGAGTCCATATTTTCGACCCAGTCGTCGAATCCCAGCTTTGGGTCGATGTTGTTTGCAACCAAAATCAAGAACCCGCCAGTGTTGGCAGAATCATCTTCAACGAGGACCAACCAGCCCAAGCGTTTGCCCTTAACTATGCGTCATTTCGTGCCGATTTGAATCATTCCTTGCATCCTATTTTTTGATATTGTACCGAACAGTCGGACAGCGCTGCCGACGGAACTAATTCCATCAGGTACTTCGGACAACTAACTCGGCGGAAATTCCCCGGCGGCGATCAACCATCGGCGTTGTGCGATGCGATTTGCATTGTTGAGATCCAACGCGATGATCGTGGCTTGCCCGCTTTTTGTCTTTCCCACCAAGGTCGGGCCATCCCAATGAAAATGACGCGACCATTTTTGCCGGCGGGGATTGAAAAGTGGCACGATCTCTTCGGATTCTTTCAGCCAGCTCGAAAGATTCGGTCCCTTTTTCTCATTGCATTCATGGCAACTCTAAGCCAGGTTGGATTCATCCTCTGGGCCGCCGTGCTGCTTAGATATGACATGTTCAACATGAAACGACAAGGCTGAATAATCTTCGTGCAACATGCAATATTCGCAACGATGATTTGCTCGATTCCGAACCAAATTACGGACGGAAGATTCCATTTGGATTCTTGGGAAACCAGAAATCGAGCTTTGGCCTTGAGGATGGAAAGAATGCTATTGGCATTCACGATGGTTTGATATTCGGATCGCTCGTCCGGAGTGAGCGTTCCTTCGTTACACTTCTTCGCCAATCGATCGACCTTGGCCTGAACCTTCTTGTTCGCCTTTAGCGTCAATAGCTTCTTCGCGGCTTCTTTGTTGAGCGTGCTCACAACAGGAAGCAGAAGACTTTCCAAAACAGGAGTTTCGAGGACATGTTTCATAAACGAATTGTACTCCATTTGCTCGAATAATGACGCCACCGACTAAAATCCTTGTTCCCACGCTCTGCGTGGAAACACACACGAGGACGCTCTGCGTCGCGTTTGCACTCATGTAAGGTCGCCTTCGGAAATTCCGTGACGCGGAGCGTCCTGGTTAGCGTTCCCACGCAGAGCGTGGGAACGAGGAAGATTCTCTTCTTTGCGCCTTTGCGTGAGCTATCCTATTTCCGATACAAAAACGAATCCGACGTCACCAGCGACACGATCACCTCGCTGAATCTGCCGCCGCTTCGCACATAAGCCTCATCGGCGGCGATCAGCGTGCGCGAATCGCTCAGGGTTTCGTTGCGGCCCATCCAGTAGCGGAAGGCATGGCGGATGATCGATTGCCGCACGCGCGACGACTTTGCCAGCCGTTGCATAAGATCGATGGCGTCCTTCACTTCGCCGTCGAGCGTCGGATCGCCGGTTCCCGAAAGATAGCCGGTCGCATCGACCGGATGCGTGATGATTCCGTGGTTCTTGGACTTCGATATCCTATCCCATTCGTTCTGTTCGATGAACTCTTTTCGCTTCGGATCGTAGTAAAGCCCGGTGCGATAACGGCCGAAATCGTCGAAGCCCTCAAAGGCGTTGCCGAGCGGGTTCATGAGCTTATGGCACTTCCAGCACGCATCCTGTTTGACGATCTCGAAGCGCTGGCGGAGCGTCTTGTCGTGGATTTCGGGAACCTTGGCATCGACGCCAATCGGCAACTCGGGCACGCTGCCAGCGAGCAGGCGTTCGCGAATCCATTTGCCTCGCCGAACGGGATCGTTGGCGACGCACTTCGCGTGTACCATCAGCCAACTCGGATTGGTCAGCACGCCGGTGCGGAACGTTTCGTCGATTGGGCGATTCTCGATCTCCTTGCGTTTTTTCTGGTGTTCCTTGATGAGGTTTTCTTTGTTTTTTTCGGGAGTCTTCTTCAGCTTCTCCGCGTATTGTGCATCGAGCAACTCTAGCAAGCGAGCCTTGCTGTCGTTGAAGCGTGGCGACGCCAGCAGCTCGGCGAAGACGTTCTTGTCGTCGTTGACGATCGACGCGATTGTCCCCTGTGTCACGCCAGGTGTGGCTCGTGGGCCGAACGTGCCGCGCTTGGCGTCCTTGAAAACGCTGGCGACGCGCGGATACTCGAAGAACTCCTCGAAAAATCGCTGCACTCGTGGAAGGTAGGCGTAACCGCGTCTGCCCTGGGCACGCAGCGAATCGTAGTACCCGGGCAGGCCGAGTTGATTCGGCGGCGCACCTTCCGCGATGATTCGCCGCACCAGACGCTCGACATCGGCACGCGTCGATAGGTGCTTGTTCTCCAGTGCCTCCTGAATCAGAGGCACCTTCGACGGCGGCAGATCGGTCAGCGCGTACGAGATGGCGAACGCCAATTCGCGTGGCGAGAGGATGCGCCGGCCATGCTCGTCTTCTTTGCCCATGCCGAATTCCATGCGGTAGAGGGCTTCGGGCGAGAGGTAGATCGCCATGATCGTGATCTTTAGGCCGCTCTCGTTGCCTGCTTGCTTGATGTTCTTGACCATGAAGTTGCGGTACCGTGCCAGATCGTCTTCGCCGATAGGCCGGCTCATGGCGCGAACGAATTCCTCGCGGATGGCCTTTTCCATCGCGTCGTTGGAGGGCGATTCCTTCGCTTCGGAGATGGCCTTGAACGTCGGATTGCCGGCGGCGATTTTGCTATCGTGCATTTGCCTGGTGATGATGTCGTCGAAGGTCATCATCAGCGTCAAGAAGCCAGCCTCGCCGACGATCTCTTGCGACGAGTAATCGCGAAGGCCATCGGTCTTCGTCGAGAAAGCCAGGGGTTGAGCCTTCGACCCGGGACCTTTCTGGTAGCCGCGACCGTCAAAGATGTAAGGGCTGATCCGCCAAAGTCGAGCGGTCGATGCGGGCATATCCTTGATCGAGCCATCGAAGAGCAGTTCGTGATTGACGCGATTGCCGAATTCGGGAAGTTGCGATTTGGAGCGAATCTCAAATTCCTTGCCGGCCTGTTTCAGATAATCGATGATCCATCCAATAACATCAACACGCTGCCTGGCCGTCGGCTGAGGGCTTTTGGCGGGCGGCATCGCGCCGATTTCCAATTGCTCCAGCACATGCTCCCAAATCGCGACGGCTTTGGTGTGCTTCGGATCGATTTGCATCACGTGCAAGGTCACATCGCCGCGGCTTTTGGTCGGTCCATGGCATGCGATGCAGTGAGATTTCAAAAACGGCTGCACGCTGGTCTCGAATCGTGCTTGCAGAGTCGCTTCCGTTTTTTGGCTCGCTTGCGTGTCGGTCAACGGGAATGCGAATAGGACGTAAACAAAGAGAAGGCGATATTGAATCTTGCTAAAGGCCATGAAGAAAAACTCAATTCGATGCGAGGCGGGTAGGGTACTCGATCGCGATAGTTCACTATTGTTTTGTAACTGAATCTTTGGCCTTCGTCAATGAATCTGTTTCGCTAAATTAGAGCCACGCACGTAGATGAGTGGTTTGGATCCACAGCGAAGTGAGCTTGAATCACTCCCTGCGTGCCGGGCTTTGACCATCTTGCCAATGCGTATCGTGAATTCGCGATCTACAGTTGCAACCACGAGGCATTGCGAGGAAATGTCGATAGTTGTAAGATGAACGTAACAACACCTGGCTGGAACCCCGCCAAGATTCGCCAATTAACATTCGGCTCTTCCGTGTTCCACGAGACGACTCATGCTGAATAATCGACTATACGTATTCCGTCGATCCCTTTTTGTGGTCTTCGCAACGATGGTTGCGCACGTCTGCGGAGCATTGCACGCCGGAGCCGGATCGGAGTTGGAAAAGCTGAAGCAGGCATTGAAGAGCCCCAGCGAAGTCGTGCGTGCCGATGCCATCCGAGCTGCGAAAATATCTGACACCGAAGCCGCCCAGGTCGCGGAATTGCTGGCTCCGTTGTTAGCTGATCGAAGTCGCGTATTGCAGCAAGCCGCATCTTTGGCTCTTGTCAACCTCAAGGCCAAGGCCGTGCCAGCGTTGATCCAAGCGGCCCGGACGCCAGACGCTCGTCGAAGGGTCGCGCTTGCGGTGCTACGTCAAATCGGGCCGGAGGCCAAGGCCGCGGTTCCTGCGCTCATCGAATTGACTAAGGAAAAGGACAGTGCGATCCGCCAGGATGTGTTGCTCTGTTTCGTCGCGCTGGGAGCGGAGGTCAAGTCCGCAGTCCCGGCGATCGTGGAATTGCTGCGTGATCCTGATCTGCAAGTGCGTGTCGATGCAGAGAGCGTGCTTGCCAAGCTTGGGCCGGATGTCATCCCGCAGGTGAGCGTTGCGCTGGCGCGGACCGAGGATCTGACCAAATGGCCTGCGGTGATACGCCTAATCGTCCGCCTTCATCCGAAAGACCAGCCGCTGGACCCAAGCGTCGCTAAGGTGTTGACCAAGCATTTGGGCGATAACTATGCTCCGCTTCGGCTGACGGCCATTCGCGCCGTCAACGATTTTGGCCCCGTTGCCAAGTCATTGGCGCCGGCGGTGGCGCCTTTCTTGACCGAAGTAAACGCCCTGGTTCGCGATGCCGCTATTAACGCCTTGTTGAGCATGGGGCCTGACGCGGGTCCAGCGGCGAAGGAGTATCTCCGGCACGCGAATATCGAAACTCGTCTCGCCGCCGGCTCCATCATCGGCGGCTTGGCGATTCAACGGAAGGAATTGGCGAAGGAGTTGTTGCCGCTGCTCGATGACAAAGAGACGCGCGTTCGTCGGCGGCTGGCGACGATGTTAGGTGCGATCGACGGCAGCGAGGTCGTGGCTCCACTCGTTGTCTTGCTGCGCGACGTTCAGCCAGAGGTGCGTGTCGCCGCCGGCCAATCAATCACACGTGTCGCGCGGAATCCTCGTACCCCGTTGGCGGGTTTGGTGCAAAACACGATCTTCACCGAGTTTCACAAAATCAAGGACGCGGAGGCGCGTGTCGTGATGCTAAGCGTCGTCGCCGATTTGGGCCCGCCTTCCCAAGACGCACGAGCCGAATTCACGAAGCTCTTCAAGGATCCTCAGCCCGAGATTCGCTCGGCAATCATTCGCATGTGGCTACGAACGATACCGCCCGCGCCTGAGGCCAAGGCGTATCTCGAACCCGTCGTTGCCGGCCTTTACGATCGCGATTGGCAAACACGCCGAACCGCCGCGCTAGGTCTGGTTCGTATTGGTGGTGAGGGTGTCGCCAGCCTGGTCGATGTGGTTGAGAACGGTGCCCACCCATTCGCCAAGGCGGATGCGCTGCTCGCGCTCGGCACGCTCGGCGCCGGTGCCAAGCCGGCACTCAAGCAATTAATCGATGCGGCACGTGATCCCAGTCTGCATGTGAGGATCCGGGCGATCACCGTCCTGAACGTGTTGGCTCCGGACGCCGTCGCGGATTTGCTCAGTGATCCGGATAATGGCGTGCGTGTTTCCGCACTCAACCTGATTCAGCGCGAGCCGGCGCGAAAAGCCAAAGCGGCGATCCTGAAAATGCTGCGCGATCGCGATGACGAGATACGCACCGTGGCCGCGAGGACGCTTGTTCGTATTGGGCCGTTGACGGTTATCGACCTTGACGACCTGTTGACGGACAAGGACGCCCGTGTGCGTCGGGCCGCGATCCAGGCGACCGAAGGCCAGGCCTCGCCGGCGCAGTTGAAGAAATATCTCGGTGATGACGCGGCGGAAATGCGCGAGGCGGTATCGGCATCGCTGGCGCTGCACGGACCAAGTGCGTTTGCCGTGCTCGCCGATTCCCTGCACGCCGACGATTTCCGCATTCAGAAGACCGCCGCCAATGCAATCACGCCGATTGTCGAACGTGCCGATGACCTCATTCCGCTGCTGGTGGAAGGACTGCTTGGCAAGGAGCGCGGCGAATGGTATGCCCGCGCGATACATCGTGTCAACCCGGTTCTCGGTGCTCGCGAATTGGCTCGGCGAGCCAAGCCGGTCACGCTGGTCGCGCTCCTAAAGGATGCTGCCCTGGAAAATCAACTGCTCGCGTGCCTGGCCTTGAGCGAGCACGGCATTCGTGTTGACGATGCCATGCCGTTGCTTGAGGAGCTAGTCAAGAATCCCAAGACCGAGGTGAACCTGCTGGCCGCCGCCGTTCGCGCATTGCGGGCAGCAGGTGCTAAAGATTCGGTCACGCAGGCTGCTCCCGATTTGATTACTCGTTTAGTGCGAGGCACGCACGATAAGTCGAAACGCCTGCGCGACGAAAACCTCGCGGACCAATCGGCCAAGTGGAAGGGCGACTCGATGGAGTCGATATTGGCCGCCCTGTATCTAGGTGAATTTACTGATGATGCCAACGAATGGATTATCCATCACGCGAACACGCAAAGCACGTTCGGTTGGGGAAGTCAAAACTTCGTTCGCGTGCTGGGGCTTTTTCACAGCGGCAATAAGCGATTTCGCGGTCGACTCTCGCCGACGGCCGAGCTGGCGCTCAAAGATCATTTCTGGCGCTTTTTTCATGAGCAAGCGCCGGGGCGCGGCCCGGCGCTGTATCCGCTGCCGACCGATGTGAAGGCGACGTTGCCCATCGATCGCCTCGTCTGGCTGACATCGGCGTATCTCGCGCTGGACGTCTTGAAGGACGACCCGGTGTTCAAGGATCGGCCTATTCAAGGCCGCCCACTTGTCGAGTTGTTTGACGAATGGACGCTCTGGTGGCGTGAATGGGCCAAGCACCGCTCGCTGCATGGCCTGTGGTCCGAGATGGGTTTGGCGAGCCATCAGGTCCACATTTGGCCTTGTATGCTCAACATGATCGATTGTGCCAGCGATCCTGTAGTGAAACAGCGATGTAAGATGCTGCTCGACATCACCGCCATCGAAGAGGAACAAATCTCGATTCAGGGCACTCGCGCAGGTCGGCGCGGCAAGAAAGCCGGCCTCGGTTGCGGTCTCGATCAGTGGAAGGATCTGCTCTTCGGTGAGTTGCCACGTCGTTTCGGTGAAGAATGCGCCGACTTCAACGGCATCATCTGGACCACGACCTACGAGATGCCGACCGCCGCCATCTTGCTGCGTAAACTGGATCGGCCCGTTTCGCATTACGCGGTTACGAATCACAATTTTTTCAACGGCTCGGTGTTCGCCTATTCCACGCCACATTACGTTTTGGCGTCACAGCTATCGCAACCCGGCGGCAGCATGGAGTTTCCCGGCGCCTGGCAACGCCTGGTGTTCGATGACATGAACGCCATTTTCTTCCCGCATTACGTCGGCAGTCGCCGACATGTGCAATACAAGAGCGTCTACATCACCCGATGTGTCCGCGGCGCTGGCGATCGGCAGAGCATCGATTTCACGGCCGATCTCAAGATCGTTGAACGGGGCGATTGGTTCTTCGCAAGCAATGGACCCGCATTCGCCGCCGTCTATGTGGTCGGTGGTTATGAAATAGAGAAAACAGAGCGAAAGAACGTTGGTCCGCAGCGGTTCGATTCGCTGGTGATGAAGGATTCGCAGGCGACTATTCTGCTTCATACGGGCGACATCCTTACGTTTGGTTCGTTCGAGAAATTCCAAGCCGCCATCCTTAAGGCCCCGCTCAAGATCACCGCTGAATCGTTGCATTACACCGGGCCGAAATTGCTACCCATCGAATTCTTCCGTACCTCCGATAAGCTGCCCTTGATCGACGGAGAACCGCATGTTTACCGCAGTACGACCGATGTTTACGACAGCCCCTACCTCCACGCGAAAGTCGGTGCCGCGGAAGTTGCCGTGCGCGTCGGCGCCTACTCGGCGATGTATGATTTTGAGAAAAACACGATTGTGGAGGCGAAGGCGAAGAATTGAGTGCGTCGGCATTCGGCAACTGACATGCAACGCGGACACGGCGATTTGACGTCACCGCAATTCGCGTTCGATTTCATCGCATTATCCGAGCCGCGACCGTCAGGGAGCGGCCGACAAGATGCCGTGCGGTCGCTATCCGCCGCTCCCTGACGATCGCGGCTCGGATAATGACTTGCCACGTATCACTTCTCCTTCCGCCCATCGAGATACATATCGAGGGCGACGGTCATCGTTACGAAGCTGCTGCCGAAACCCTTCATTGAGCCCGCGAAGTATTTGAAGTGGCGTTCGGCTTCCTTTTCGTAGCGAGCGTCGGCGGCTTGCTGCCAAATGCGGACGAGGTTACGGACCGCGAGGCTGTTGCCTGAGGGCTGCACGCCGTCGTACTGGTCTTTGCCACGCGCGAAGAGCTTTTCATGATCATGCGCGGTGTAGAAATAGCCGCCGATTTTTTTATCGCCGTGGTGCTCGATCATGGTATCTGTGAGTTTGCGGGCTTCGTTTAGCCAGCGTTTGTCCTTGGTCGCTTCGTGCAGGTTCAGCAGGCCGTGAGCGAGGCTGGCGTAATCCTCCAAATAGCCGTTGACGGCCGCCTTCGGGGCTTGACCCGGCGCGGCACCGTACGTGCGCAGCAGCCGACCTCCTTTGGTCAATTGATGTTTCAGTACAAATTCTGCTGCCTTCACCGCTGCCTGTGCGTACTTTGGCTCCTCGAATGCCCGCGCTGCCTCGGCGTACCCAGCGATCATTAGGCCGCTCCATGCTGTGAGTGCGATCTTGTTCAGGAACGGCTTGTCACGTTTCTCACGCTCGACGAACAGCTTCTTCCGAAGCGGATCGAGCTTCGCGTGCAACTCCGCCTCGGTCAGCTTCAATTCCTTCGCTACTTCCGACGGGTCCTTCGTCCAGCGGAGGATGTAATATTTTTCCTCGAAATTCAGCTTGTTCTCAGCTACGTAAATATTCTTAACAAACTCCAGCTCGGCCTTGTTGGACAGTGCCAGCTCTAGTTCCTTGGGCGTCCAAACGTAAGAGCGGCCTTCCTCATGGTGCGTCTCCGCGTCTTGCGACGAATAGAACGCGCCATCGGGCGACGTCATCTCACGTTCGACATACGCCAGCGTCTCGGTAACGATCCGTTTGTAGAGCGGCTTCTTCGTCACGCGGTAGGCTTTGGAATATAGCTCAACAAGCTGAGCGTTGTCGTACAGCATCTTTTCGAAGTGTGGCACGGTCCACGTGCGCTCGGTGGAGTAGCGGTGGAACCCGCCGCCGATCTGGTCGTAAATGCCGCCGAGCGCCATTTGGTCGAGCGTGAGTGTGACCATGTCGACGGCTTTCTTGTCACCCGAGCGGCGGCCATAATGCAGCAGGAAATCGTGTCGCGGCGGCATCGGAAAACGCGGCCCGCGAAACTTGCGCTCCGCGTTGCCGAACCCGCCAAATTCAGAGTCGAACCCTTCCTTGAGATCCTCGGCAATCGCCTTGACGAGATCGCGATCCAGAGACACAATCGCGAACCCCGGCACGGCACTTTCCAAAGCACGCGTCGTCATGGCGGCCATCTTGTCGGCTTGCCTCTCGATCGCCTTCGGGTCGTCTTTCATCGCTGTCTGCACGGACTTGAGAATCGTAATGAACCCCGGCGCCACCTCGCCGTCGATCTTCTTGTCCTCGCGGGGCCAATAGGTCCCGCCGACAAGCGGGCGGGCGTCCGCCGTCAAGAACATCGACAATGGCCAACCGCCGCGCTGGCCCTGGACGTTCAGCGCGGTCATGTAGATTTGGTCGATGTCGGGCCGTTCTTCGCGATCCACTTTGATGCACACGAAGTGGTCGTTCAACACCTTAGCCACGGCTTCGTTGTTGAACGATTCGCGCTCCATCACATGACACCAGAAGCACGAACTGTAACCGATCGACAAAAAGATGAGCTTGCCTTCCTTGCGAGCTTTGTCAAACGCCTCCGGTCCCCAGGCGAACCAGTTGGTCGGGTTATGCGCGTGCATGAGGAGATAGGGGCTGGTTTCCTTGGCGAGCCGATTGGTGGTCTTGGTCGTCGGCTTTTTTTCGCCGGCCTGTGCGTCTTCGGTGCAGAACGCGAGCATCATCAGAAGAAACAGGATGCGCGGGAGCATGGAATTACCTCATGGTGGGGTTGGATGGCTTGGGAATATCGTATGCAAATCCGCATGGATGACGGAGAAACAAGGAATGCTATTACGCGGCTTATGCGATCGGCAACGGATTCTGGTCATTGTTTCGTGCGATCCGCAACGTTCAGGACGAGCAGACCGCCCAGGAACAAAGTCGCAGCCATGACGAGGTAGCCAATGGTGAAGCTGTCGGTTGCAGTCTTCACTTCGCCCA
This sequence comes from Singulisphaera sp. GP187, assembly GCA_945861245.1. GTDB lineage: Bacteria > Planctomycetota > Planctomycetia > Gemmatales > Gemmataceae > SIAQ01. Next base: position 28,944 of record CAMAUE010000020.1, on the reverse strand, counting down.
TGATGCGCGGGCCTAGCATGCCGCCAAGGTTGGCGACGGAGTTGATGAGAGCGATGCCTCCCGCTGCCGCCGCGCCGGTAAGGAAGGTGGGTGGCAGTGTCCAGAACGTCGGCAACATGGATTTCATGCCCGTAAGCGTCACGGCCACGCCAACAACGAAAAGCCAGCGCGATTCGACACCGGGAATTACGAGAAATTCGGACGCAGCCACGGCGATCGTCAACCAGCCCAGCGCCGCCGTGAAGGCCGAACAGGCGACATGCCAGCGACGTTCGCCGGTCCGATCGGAGCTTCTGCCGACAAGAACCATGCCGACCATGGCGACGACACTGGGGGCCGCCGCCAGCAGGCCAATTTGCCACGCCTGCCAATCGGGAAACTGACTCTTCAAGAACGTTGGAATGTAGAAGCCGTAGCTGTTGTCACCCATCGCAACGGTGAAATATACGGCAATTAGCAACCAGACACGGAGATCGAGAAACGCCGCCCCGAGCGAATGGCTTCGGCTGTGTGGTAGCTGGTTGCGTTCGTTTTCGATTTGCTGGGCGAGCCAGATGCGCTCCGCGGGGCTAAGCCAGCCGGCCTGGTCGGGGCGGTCGGTCAGGTAGGCGAGCGTGACGAAGCCCAGGGCCACGGCGGGCAACCCTTCAAGCAGGAAGACCCATTGCCAACCCGATAAGCCGCCGACTTGATCCATGAAGTCAAGAATGAAACCGGAAATCGGATTGCCGACCATCGACGCGACGACCCCGCCAAGCATGAATTGGGCCACGGCCCGGCCCCGCACACGCGCCGGGAACCAATTGTTCAGATAGAAGATGATACCCGGAAAGAAGCCCGCCTCGGCAACGCCGAGCAAGACGCGCAATGCTGCGAAACTCCAAGGCCCGTCCACGAACATCATGGCCGACGAGATAAGGCCCCAGCTCACCAGGATGCGGGCGATCCATGCGCGTGCTCCGATTCGCAGCAGGATCATGTTGCTCGGCACCTCGAAGAGGAGGTAACCGATGTAAAATATGCCCGCTCCGAGAGAATATGCTTCTTCATCGAGGATGTGTTGCACATCAACCATTTGCAGGCGTGCGATGCCAATGTTGGTGCGGTCGATCAGGTTGATGACGTAGAGTAAAAAGAGAAACGGCAGCAGCCGCCACGCCACCTTGCGGAAGACGACGGCTTCGCTCGGTGCAATGTTTGATGTTGAGGTTAGGTTGACGATATCGGACATGCACAACTCTCGTTTCCCGCAAGGAGGGATCGGTGATTTCGCCACGTGCCGTTTTTCGATTGATTCGCGCTAATGCTGATTGTAGTCTTACCTGAATATTCCGGCGATTCGTTTTCTCATCAACATAGCAGGTGCGTTCATGACTCCGATTCATGCCAAGGAAAAGCCCCTCGTGCATCGCGCCGTCTTATTGACACTGCTAGTGGCGGTTGGCCTGCAACTTCTGACCGAATCCCGTCCGCTCACGAATTCGGCGAGTGCCGGCGAAGAGGAAACACAGTTCGTCGATCTGTCGCTACTGGTCGCATCGGATTACCCGTGCACTTGGCCGACGTTTCCGGCGTTCCAAATCAACCACTACAAGAAGATCGGGCCACGCAGCGTCTACAACAGCGACATTCTGATCATGGATGGCAACACCGGCACACAACTCGACGTTCCCACGCATTCAGTGACACCGGCGGATTCTGGATTTCCTAACGCCGGGTGGGCCGGTACGGTGACCACGGACAAGGTTCTCGCCTGGCAGTTCGTCGGCGAAGCATGCGTCGTCGATTGCGCGGAATTGCTCGATTCGACTCCGAACGGTCGCAGCGGCCTGATCACCCAAGAGAGGATCAAGCTCTGGGAGAAGAAGAATCGGCCTCTCGCGGCTGGTGACGTCGTACTTTTTCGCAGTGGATTCAGCGACAAGCACTACAAGCCGTTCCCGGAGGGACGCCGGTTCGCCGCCGATCCGGTCGCCGGCAAATCGCCTGGCTGGCCTGGCCCGGACCCTGCGTGCATGGAGTACCTTGCAAGTCGCAAAGTCATGACACTCGGGATCGACAGCACGAGCATGGGGCCGATGCCCGATTTGGCTGAGCCGACGCATTACGCCGGCCTGAAACACGGGATGATCTGGACCGAAGGCGCCACGGGGCTTGGCGCTTTGCCGAGGACCGGTTCGTTCTATTGCATGATGGGCCCCAAGCATGTCGGCGATCCGTATTCGGAAGGTCGGGCCTTCGGGATTGTCGGCGGGCCGCTCGCCAAACGACTGATCGCGTCGGCGCGCAAGAAAAACGTCGTCGATCTCTCGGTCGGGCTCGCGGACAATCTGCCGACTTCCTGGCCTGGCCATGGCGTCGGTAATCATCGTCAGGCATACATGACGATCTACTTCGGCAAGAATCCCAATACCCGCACCGCGTTCCCGATGCATATGGTCGACAGCCACGCTGGCACGCACCTAGTACCTCCGAGCTATGCGCTGCCGCGGAAAGGGTTCGATAATCGCGATTACGCTCCAGAAGCTCAACAATGGCTGAGCGAGTACGAGAAGAAATACGGGCCGCGCGGCACGAGCGATGTTACCACGGAGAAAGTCCCCATCGCGCAGACCTGCGGGCCAGCCCGCGTCATCGATGTGAAGCACTTGCTTGGCACGATCGCCAAAGGCAAGTGGCCCGCGTCGCCGGAGATCACGAAGGCCGAGATTCAGAACTACGAGAAGAAACACGGAGCGCTGAAGGCCGGCGACATCGTCATCTTCCAGAGCGGTTGGAGCGATCTATACTACAAGCCGCTCCCGAAAGGCAGCGCCTGCATGGAGGATCCGCTCAACGGCACCCGGGAAGGTTGGCCAGCACCAGGTCCCGACGCGATCCAATATCTGGCGGGCAAAGGCATCCGCTGTGTCGCCACTGACGCGCCAAGTCTAGGCGGCGCCGACCCGAAGCATGCCCTCTGGACCTACTGGATGCTCGGAACCAACGGCATGGTCGGCGTCGAGTTCCTGACCAACCTCAGCAACTTGCCGACGGGCGGTTATTTCATGTTCGCCGCGGGCAAGATAAAAGGTTGCCACGGTGGCCCAGGCCGGGCGATTGCACTGTATTGATTCAAGCTATACTTCGAGCGGATGAATTTGTCCGGTCAGAGCCTGAGCGCCAGCGAAGGACCGCTGAAACGTTGCCCTTCGCTGGCGCTCAGGCTCTGAAAATGCGACATTCTCAACCCCCAGCAGTATAGGTTCGGATCCGACAAATTGAGCCAACGGCAGTATTTGCATGGCTGATAGCTAAAGCGTAAGGAAAACCTTGAACAACGTCATCCTGGTCACCGGCGGCAGCGGGTTCATCGGCACTTGGGTTCTGCGCGAACTCCTGGCTCGCGATCTATCGCCGGTGGTTTTTGACGTGGCGGAGAATCGTGAGCGGTGGCGGCGAATTCTCGGCGCCGATGTATCGCGCGTCATGTTCGCACAAGGAAGCTTACTCGATCGCGAACGCTTGCACCAGGCTTGCGACGAGCATCGCGTCACGCATTTCATCCATCTCGCCGCGCTGCTTACTCCGGCGTGCCAGCGGGATCCCTGGGCCGGCTGCGAGGTCAACGTTCTTGGCGGTATCGCATTGTTCGAGGAAGCTCGTCGATTGGCGGGGCAGATTCGCGGGTTCTCCTACGCCAGCAGTCTCGGCATCTTCGGCCCCGAACCTGATGATGTTAGCACCTACGCGCCAAGCCTCGGCAATCAGCCGCCGAACTTTTATGGTGCGTTCAAGAAAGCGTTCGAGATGATCGCCGAGCAGTATTGGCGCCACTACGGCATCGCGTCGATCGGTGTCAGACCGCACGTCGTCTACGGCCCCGATCGCGACCAAGGCCTGACGGCTGGCCCTTCGCTGGCAGCCCGTGCCACCGCGTACGGCGAACCGTTCACGATCAACTATACTGGGAAGGCGGGATACGATTACGTTGAAGATGTGGCCAAGGCGTTCGTCCGCACCGTCTTGGAAACGCCGCGCGGAGCGAACATAGTTGACCTGCCGAGCGAATTGGCCACGGTCGAGGAGATCGTTGCCGCCATCAAAATGGTCGTCCCCAATGCGACGCTGCGAATCGACGGCCCGCCGATCCCGTCCAATGTGCCGCCGCGACTGCGCTTGATCGCCACGCTATTTCCCGATTGGCAGGCGACATCCTTGCGCGAGGGCATGCGTAAGACCATCGATTTCTATCGATCGCGATAACTCTCAAAAATCCCGCGTATATCCCGCCGTCCAGCCGCCGTCGACGGTCAAGATGTGGCCCGTCATGTAGCTGTTCTCCGGATCGGCCAAGAACAACGCGGCGACGGCGATCTCGTCGGTCGTGGCAGGGCGACCGAGCGGGACGTGGTCGAGCATCCGTTGCACGTTGTCGCGAAACTTGCCGCCTTCCGCATAGAAGAGTTGCTTCGTTCCTTCGGTGAGCGTCGAGCCAGGGGCGATGCCGTTGACGAGGATGCCGTCGGGGCCGAGTTCCAGCGCCATGGCCTTCGTTAAATTCACGACGCCCGCCTTGGCCGCCACGAAGGCGCATTGCAAGCGCAAAGGCACCAAGCCAACGATCGACGCGATGTTGATGATGCGGCCGGCCTTCTGCTTTTTCATCACCCGGGCGGTAAATCGGCTCACCTCGTACAAGCCAGTCAGATCGACGCTTAGCAGGCGATCCCATTCTTCACGCGGAAATTGATCGATCGTGACCCGATGCGCGAACGTATTGACGCCGGCGTTGTTGACGAGAATATCGAGCCGGCCAAACTCCGCGACGATTTTGCCGATCACCGCTTCAACCTCGTCGGCACGGGTGACGTCCATACACCATCCCACTGCGCTGGCGGATCGCGCTGCCGCTGCTTCCGTCGCGGCAAGGTCGAGATCGGTGTAGACGACGCGGCTACCGTTAGCCGCGAGACGATCCGCAATCGCCTGCCCGATGCCGCGGGCGGCGCCGGTGACCAGACTCACTTTGTTCGTCAAATCGCATTTCATGATGTGCCTCGATCGGATTCATCGTTTTCGGGAATGATCGTTTAGCCGCGACGCGCCAGCGGAGCGCGGGATACGGATCGCGCGCTCCGCTGGCGCGTCGCGGCTAAACCTGTCTCGCCACGGCGGCGCTCAACGATTGCAGAAACTTCGCTGCCGGCGCCCCATCGACGATGCGGTGGTCGAACGTCAGACTCAGCGTCACCTGATCGCGGATGACGATCTGGTCATCGACTACGACAGGACACCGCCGAATGCGGCCGATGCCGAGGATGGCGCATTCGGGATAATTGATGATCGGCGTGAATGCATCAATACCGAAAGCGCCCAGCGACGTGACGGTGAAGGTGCCGCCTTGCAATTCGCTCGCGGAGAGTTTGCGCTGGCGTGCCCGTTCGATGAGGTCACGCGAGTGATTCGCAAGGTCCATCAGGCTAAGCCGAGGGACATTGCGAACGATGGGAACCAAGAGGCCAGCGTCCGTGTCGACAGCGATGCCGATGTGAATGCCATCGGGTGATATGATGCGATCGTTCTCCCAGCGAGCGTTGAGAGTGGGATGTTTTTCAAGGGCGCTCGCGGCAAGTTTTACGAAGAGATCGGTGTAGGAAGGAACGAGGCCGCCGCCGACTTTCGATTGTTCACGCAGTCTGACGAGGTTGGTGGCGTCAATCGTCGTCATCAGTGTGACGGGCGCCGTCGAGCGATGGCTATTCAACATGCGCTCGGCGATGATTCGGCGCGTCGAGCTGACAGGCGGTGACATCGCGAGGACATCGCGTTCCCGAATGCGACCGGCCTGTCCCGTGGCTTTGGCGCTTCGCCAATCGACGCCGAGCCTCGCCGCAGCGCGCCGCGCACGTGGCGAACTGGCAGTCGTAGTAATTGTGGATTGCTGATTGCTGATTGGCGATTGGGGAGAGGAATCCTCCACTTTCGCACCGGGCATTGCATCTGGCAATCTGCAATCTGCAATCTGCAATCTCAAATCCGCCACTTCGCCTGGTTGCAGCACGAAGCCGATGACGGCGCCGACGAGCACGACATCGCCCTGGCGCGGGCCATCGGCGGGAATGTGAAGGACGCCGTCGTCAACAGCTTCGATGTCCTCGGTGGCTTTCTCACTCTCCAGAGAAAAGATCGCATCGCCGGCGTGAACGGGTGCGCCCTCGGCTTTGAGCCAGCCGACAAATACGCCCTGCTCCATGGTCCAGCCACGCCGGGGAACGGTAATCGGGATCGCCATGATTGGAGCCTTATTCTGCGACAAGATCGCGAATTGCCTGGATGATCGCGTCCACATTCGGAACAACGGCACTCTCCAGTGTCGGACTATACGGCGTCGGCGTGTGCAGGCCATTCAGTCGGCGAATCGGAGCGTCGAGGTCGTCGAAGCTGCGATCGCTGATCTGGGCGGCGATCTCGGCGCCGATGCCGAACGGACTAAATGCTTCATCGACGATCAGGAGCCGGCCCGTCTTTTGAACCGAGCGGGCAATCGTTTCGGTATCGAGCGGCGCCACGGTGCGCGGATCGATCAACTCCACGGAGATGCCTTCCTTGGCCAATGTCTCGCAAGCCTTTAGCGTGTGCTGCACCATGAGGGCGAGAGCGACCACGGTGACATCCTTCCCCTCACGAACCACGGACGCCTGGCCAAAGGGAATTTCGTAGTCGCCTTCCGGCACCTGGCCTTTCAGCGCCATCAGCTCGCGATGCTCCAGAAAGAGTACGGGATCGTCGCATCGGAGCGCGTGGTGTAGCAATCCCTTGGCGTCGTACGGCGTCGAGGGGACGACGACGCGCAGGCCGGGGAAATGAGCGTACATCGGGTAGTAGTTGCCGGAGTGATGCGTCGCCGCCGAGTGGCCGATGCCGATGCAGCCACGTAGCAGGATTGGCATTTTGATTCGGCCGGCGCTCATGTACTGAATCTTGGCGATCTGGTTGATGATTTCGCCAACGCCATCGAGAACGAAGTCGGCGAACATGAAGTCGATGACAGGCCGACTGCCGGTCATGGCTGCGCCGCCACTGAGGCCGACGAAGCCGCGTTCGGCGATTGGCGTATCGCAGAGTCGCTCGGGGCCGTGGATGTCGTAGAGCCCGGCGGTGGTCCTGAAGTTGCCGCCGCGTTTGCCGATGCCTTCACCCAATACGAAGATTTTCGGATTGTTCGCCATCTCGTGAGTCAACGCTTCGAGAGTGGCTTGCATATAGGTGATTTCGCGGCCGGCGCTGGAGAGTGGCGCGACGGCTTTGCGAGGTGGTTCGGCGTAGATGTGCGTCGCTGCCGAGGCGGGTTCGGGCCAAGGCGCCGCTTCGGCTGCTCGGTGGGCCGATTCAACATCGGCTGCAACTTGCGTTTCGATGTCCGTCAGTTCTTGCTCGCTGGCGCAGGCAGTGTTGAGGAGGTGCGTTCGCAGCCGAATGATCGGGCAGCGTGCTTTCCATGCTTCGACATCTTCGCGTGTGCGGTACCCGAAATCGCTCATGCCTTCCGCATGGGCCCGTGTGCGATAGGTGCGACACTCAAACAACGTCGGGCCGCCGCCCTGGCGGGCGCGCTGCACCGCTTCCTCCGCGGCGGCATGAATCGCCAGCACATCGTTGCCGTCGAGATCGACGCCCGGCATGCCATAGCTCGCGGCCCGGCTGGCGACGGTCGGATTGCCGGCGGCGTAGCGGAAGGGAACCTCCGTGGCGAATTCGTTGTTCTCGCAGACGAAGATCGCCGGCAGCTTCCAAATGCTGGCGAGATTCAGGCCTTCGTGAAAGGCTCCGTTGTTCACCGCGCCGTCGCCGAAAAACGCCACCCCGACGCCCTCGGTTTTCATGAGTTTGAAGCTATATCCCGCGCCGGCAGCCTGGAGAATGCACGGCCCGACGATGCCGCTCGTGCCCATCATGCCGACTTCTGGCGAGAACAAGTGCATACTGCCGCCTCGACCGCGGGAACATCCTGTCGCACGTCCGTAAAGCTCGGCAATCAATTGTTCGGGCGGCACCCCTTTCGCCAGCGCATGCCCATGTCCGCGATGTGTGCTGAAGACGGCATCATCGGTTCGCAGGTGCGCGCAGACGCCGACGGCAATCGCCTCCTGCCCAACGTACGTGTGGCAGGCGCCGTGAATCAAGCCACGCTGATGCGACTTGGCAAGCTGCTCCTCGCAACGGCGGATAACGAGCATCTTGCGGTAAAGGCTTAACAGGCGGTTTTTGGGAATCGAGATTGAGGCCATTGAATACTCGGATCAGGAGTCAGGAGTTAGGAGCCAGGAGGCATCTGTTTTCTGCCTCGCACGGTCACGTCGTGACGCCATTGACGACGCTCGGCAGCGGTTCCCCTCGCAGCCCCATTGCCACCAAACCCGCGGCAGATTCACGCGCCGTTGGGCTGGAGGCTATCGCGTGTTGGAGCTGTCGCCGAACGTGGTGGACCTGGGCTTCAACCTTCCTGCGAGCGGATGAATTTGTCCGGTCAGAGCCTGAGCGCCAGCGTAGGGCCGCTGTGTGCCCTTCGCTGGCGCTCAGGCTCTGAAAATGCGACAGCCTCAACCGCCCGAAGTATAACGTCCAGTCGCGCAAACGGCATCTTGTACGGTGGACTTGAGCCCATTCGACAAGTTTGACGGGCACCACGATTTCTCTCGAAGGGAAAAAGATTGCGTAACCGTCGCCTAATGCTTATTATGTCCGACAACGAACGCGATTGCAAGGCACAAGCAAGAATTCGGGCCTGTCTGGCGAACGTGCCGAATGGATCCTGGGACGAGATTTGTGCAGAACCCGCTCGTTGCGACGCGTTTTCTGTTCGTCCCCTGAAGCGTACCATGCATGCATCCTTGGGGAACTGACAATTAGATCGGTCAGCATTAGCATTGGCGTTGGGTTTCCTTGGCTATTTCGCTTGACAATCGGCTGCTTTTTCGGCACGATAATCATTGCTATCCCGCCGCGTTGATCCGTTTCCATGACCTTCGTCGCTCGACTGTAAGGAATGACCATGCAACCTCGTATCCGCCTCGGTTTGGCTGGTGTACTTCTCGTATTGCTGCCGTTGATCGCAACGGCACAGACGTTCGATCCTAAGCAAGGCAAAGCCGTCGTCGCGAATCCCCCGACGGCGGTGTTGCGGAAGCTCACCGTATTTCCAGCGATGATGGAACTCGTCGGGCCACGCGACGAGCATCGCATCGGTGTGCTTGGCGAGTACGCCGATGGCCGATCGTGGGAATGGACGAGCTCCGCGAAATATGCCAGCGCCAATGCCAAAATTGCCGAGGTGGACGCCCACGGCATCGTTCGACCCGTCGGCGATGGGCAGACGACGATCACCGTCACGGCTGCGGGGAAAAGCGAGACGATCAACGTCAAAGTAAGCAAAGCGGCTGCGGATATCCCCGTCGCCTTTACGCGTGAGATCGTGCCGATCCTGACGCGGGCCGGTTGCAACGGCGGCGGGTGTCACGGAGCGCAACACGGTCGCGGCGGGTTCAAGCTCAGTTTGTTCGGATTCGATCCGCTATTCGATCACGCTCAGATCGTGCAAAGTGCCGAGGGCCGGCGCGTCGTCCTGTCCGACCCCGAACGCAGCATCGTACTCATGAAACCCGCACTCCTCATGGAGCACGGCGGCGGCGAACGCATTGCCGTCAATTCGCGCGAATACGACATTCTGAAGCGATGGCTCGGTGACGGCACGCCCGAACCGAGCGTCAAGGACCCGGAAGCCGCCTCGCTGGAGATTTGGCCAGCTCGCCGCATCATGGTTCCGGGCGAGCAGCAGCAGATCATCGTCAAGGCGAAGTGGAAGGACGGCAAGGTCGAAGATGTCACCTCGACGGCGCAGTTTGATTCGCTGAACGAAGGCGTCGCATCGGTCACGCCGGCTGGCTTCGTCACCGCCAAAGGGCCGGGCGAAACGCATGTCATGATCCGCTTCATGGGGCAGGCGACGGTAGTACAGATCACGCTGCCTTACGCCAAATACGAGAAGTATCCCGAGGTTGCCAAGCACAACTTCATCGACGAGAAACTCGTCGCGAAATGGCGCGACCTCGGCCTGCAACCGTCGGCCTTGGCCGAAGACGATGAGTTCTTCCGCCGCATGAATCTCGACACGATCGGCACGCTGCCCAGCCCGCAAGAGGTGCGTGCGTTCCTCGCCGACAAGTCGCCCGATAAGCGTGCCAAGGCGATCGACAAGGTTCTCGCGAGGCCCGAATTTGTTGATTTCTGGGCGCAGAAATGGGGCGACCTTCTGCGAATCAATCGCACATCAATGAACGAACGCGGTATGTGGAGTTTTCACAACTGGGTGCGTGCGAACATCCGCGACAATAAGCCGATGGATGAAATGGTGCGCGACATCGTTACCGCCGAGGGCAGCACCTATACCGAAGGCCCGGCCAATTTCTTCATGACCGCGAACAACGCCGCCGACTGGGCCGAGACGACCACGCAGCTGTTTCTTGGCGTCCGCATCGGCTGTGCAAAATGCCATCATCACCCGTTCGAGAAATGGAGCCAGGACGATTACTACGGCATGGCAGCGTTCTTCGTTCGGCTCGGCACGAAGAACAGTCAGGAGTTCGGCTTGTTTGGCCGCGAGAAAGTCGTCTACCTGAAATCGATCGGCGAGCAGACTCATCCGCGCAAGGGCGGGCTGGTGAAGTCGCGCCCGCTCGATGGCGAAGCGATGGACGACCCGATCGATCGCCGGGTGAAGCTGGCGGACTGGATGACGGCCTCGGATAATCCGTTCTTCGCTCGCAATATCGTCAATCGCTTCTGGGGCTACCTGATGGGCCGAGGTCTGGTCGAACCGCTCGATGATATGCGGGCGACGAACCCGGCGAGCAACCCAGAACTGCTGGACGCGCTGGCAAGCGATTTTGTCAAGCACAAGTACGACCTGAAGCATCTGCTCCGCACGATCATGAATTCGCGGGCGTATCAACTCGCCTCGACCACGATTCCAAGCAACGAATCCGACGCGGCGAATGTGCACTACACGCGGTTCACGGTACGGCGTCTGACGGCTGAGCAGATCGCCGACGCGCTCGATTTCGCCACCGGCACGCGCGAGAAATACCTCGGCCTGCCGCTGGGCACGCGAGCGATTCAGTTGCCTGACACGGCCGTGAAGTCGTACTTGCTTGACGTGTTTGGTCGGCCTCCGCGTCAGATCACCTGCGAATGCGAACGTGTTTCCCAGCCGAACATCTCGCAGGCGTTGCATCTCCTGAACGGCGACATCCTGAACAAAAAGATCGGCGATCCGACGGGCAAGATCGATGGGCTGTTGAAGGCCAAGCAGAAAAACGAGCAGGTCGTGGAGGACTTGTATCTTTCGACGCTCTCGCGCTTGCCGAACCAGGACGAGATCGACCGGGCCAACCGCTGGCTCCGCGAAGCGCCGAATACGCGGGAAGGCCTGCAAGACTTACTGTGGGCGCTGTTGAACTCGCGGGAGTTTTTGTTTCAGCATTGATTGAATTCACGAATTACTGTCGAGACCCAAAATGCAATGGCACGACTTACTTGGCGCTGTGCTAATCGATTTTTTCGCGGCTCTCCGTTTGATGTCGCTACGGAGTTCGATGTCACTCTCAGGAAACAGTTTTTGGACATCGTAGTCATCCGAAAAAGGGAGGGCGAGTTTCATCGGCCGCTGCCCGACGGGTTTGGCCCGTTGGCAAATCACAACCTCATAAGTTTTAAGTCGCATCAGGACGCGTTTGATGCTTGGGCACTTCAGGAGCTAGTTGCCTACTATGTTTGTTATCGAAAGCAGGTAAGCGGTGAAAAGAAAAAGCTGCTGCCTGCGACCGAGTTTTGCCTGATCGCTATCTCCGCCCGATCTCCGGTTGGACTGATGACGGCGATTCCGCTGGTGGAGCGTCACCTTGGAGTGTACGATATAGAGTGGGGCCGACTTGCGATTCGCCTGATTGTGATCCGCGAACTGCCCGTGGAGGACGCAAACACAATTCTCTTGCTTTTCAGCCAAGCGACGAGCCAATTGGAATTCGCGGTCCGACATTATCGAAGTACAAAAGCTGACGCGAGCGGCCTCATCGATCAGATGATTCGCTATTAGCAAGAGGGAGGACAATAAAATGGCTGTCACACTTGCCGATCGAATCGCTTAGCCCAACAAAGAATGCTCGAAGAAATGACGCTGGAGCAACGATTAGAGATCCTAAAGCACATTCCTCGCCGTGAACTTCCCAAGGAACTCCTGCGCGACGCCTTGCCGCGCGAGCCGAAACGCGCTGAGGTGGATGCCTATTTGAAGAGCGCCAAGACCGTGTGATGCAGCCAATCAGCCCAACGTGCTCACACAGGGCGAGCGACCAACACTATGGAAATCTCCATGCGAATCATTATTGCAGCTTTTGGCTTTTTCGCGGCCTCGTCCGCCGTCGTCGCGCAACCTTCCGGCGTCGACCTCACCTACTGGCAGGACATCCGCCCGATCTTTCGCAAGCATTGCACGGCCTGCCATAGTGCGCGCAACTTGCGTGAGATCGACGTTTCCGGCGGCCTGGCGCTGGACAGCTTCGATGCTGTCAAGAAAGGCGCGAAGCAATCGGTGTTGTCGCCTGGCCATGCAGAAAAGAGTGCTCTCTACGATCTGCTCGTAACCAAAGACAAGAAAAAGCGGATGCCGCTCGATTCGGATCCGCTGTCGAAGGAGAAGATTGCCCTAGTAAAGAAGTGGATCGACTCCGGCGCAAAGGAAGGCACGCCGCCCGTCGAAGTCGCCACTCCGGCATCGAAGAAGTCGGCCACACGCAAGCTCGATGTCGCCATCGCCACCACAGCGATCCCACCCGCTGGGGCGTTCGGCGTGAAGGCGGCGGGCAAGCTCGATCTCGCTATGAAGATCGGGCCGCTCGCGCCGATCACGGCTGTTGCGTTTAATCCCTCGAGCACGTTGCTCGCGGTCGGCAGCTACGGCCAAGTCGCCGTCTGGGATCTCGTCAAAGGTGTGCCGGTTAAAGTGTTGACGAATGTCCTCGGCGCCGTTAACGATCTGCGCTTCAGCCCCAAGGGCGACCTGCTAGCCGTCGGCGGCGGGCAACCTTCGGCCAAGGGCGACCTGCGGCTCTATCAAACCGCCGACTGGAAACTCATCGCCACACTGCGTGGCCATGACGATGTCGTCTTCTCCCTGGCATTCAGTCCCGATGGCGCTCGCCTGGCGTCGGCGAGCTTTGATCACTCCGTCCGCCTGTGGGATGTGAAGGCGCAGGCGACGGTGAAGGAGTATCATCATCACTCCGATTTCGTTTACGCCGTGGCATTTAGCCCTGACGGAAAGAAACTCGTTTCCGCGAGCAAGGACCGCACCGTGCAGCTCTTCGATGTCGAATCTGGCAAGAGCGTGTTCACGTTCAGTGGCATGGACCAGGATGTGATGGCGGTCGCGTTTCATCCGAACGGCAAATCGATTATTTCGTCCGGTTTCGAGGCCGCCATCTACTGGTGGAATGCCGAGAACGGTGAGAAGATCAAAGCCCAAGGTGGCCATGGCGTGGCAACGCATGAGGTTGCATTTTCCAAAGACGGCAAGCGAGTCGTCTCCGCTGGCGCCGATCGCACCATCCGCACCTGGGATGGTACCGCAGGCACGGTCGTCAAGATCATGTCGGTTGGCTCCGTCACCTACGCCGTCGCCATAAGCCCCGACGGCAAGCGACTCGCTTCCGGCAGCTTCGACGGCCTGGTGCGAATCTGGGACGAAGTGTCAGGCCGGCACCTCGTCACATTGCTCGCCATCGCGTCCGATGCTGAGCAACCCGATTGGCTGGCGATCACACCCGAAGGTTTCGCCCACGGCAGCGACAAGCTGCTCGCCGCGGCACAATGGCGAGTCGCAGGACAGGCGGCCGCAAGCGTTCCCGCGTGGGCGCTGTTACGCCAACCGTCGCATGTGGCCGGGGCGCTACGCAGCGATATTTTGCCAGTGCCGATGTTTGACAAGAAGTAAGGTCGTTAACCGTTGAGCGCTCGTAAGGTGCCACGCGAACGCTCAACGAAAAACCGAATCCATCACCTGATGAAATCCACAACCATGACACACCTCCGCATCCTTGCCGTTCTAATCATTGCGTCCGTCGTTGGCGCCGTCGCGGCGCAAACGTCGTTTCCGATGATCACCCACGCCTACCCCGTGGCGCTACAACGTGGCACGACAACGGAAATCTCCGTCGATGGCCAGATGAATTTCTCCGGTGCGTACAAAGCGTTGTTTGAAGGCTCCGGCATAAGCGCGGAAGTGAACAGCCCGCCTCCCGTGCCTGGCGTCATTCTCAAGACGGTAAAAATGAAGGTTACCGTTGCCAAGGACGCCGAACTCGGCGTGCGTGAATTCCGCATCGCCACCTCGCTTGGACTGTCGTCGGTCGGGCAACTCGTAATCGTCGATGATCCCGTCGTCATGGAAAAGCCGATCAACAACACCGTGCCACAATCACAAGACATCAAGCTGCCGTGCGTGCTGGCGGGGAAGCTTGAGATTATCGAGGACGTCGATTGGTTCAAGTTCGAGGCCAAGGAAGGCGAGTTCGTAGCCTTTGAAATGTTCTGCGCTCGCATACAGGACAAGATTCACGACCTGCAAAAGCACGCCAAGCCGATGCTGACGCTGCTCGACGCTGAAGGCCGCGAATTGGCCGCCAATGATACGTTCTTCTTCGCCGACCCGATGCTGGCGTACAAGATTCCGAAGACGGGCGATTACTATTTGCAGGTACGCGAATCGACCTACGACGGCGATCCGCGCTGGGTGTATGCAATCGTCGCGACGAACCGGCCCTATGCGTCGCACATCTTTCCGATGGCGGGAAATCCCGGCAAGACGATCGACGTCGAGCCGATCGGTTCCGCCGGTGCGAAGGGTAAGGTCCCTTTCAAAGTTCCCGGCGAGCTTGGCATTCAGCAGGTGCAGCTCGATATTGACGGCGTGAAGACCAACCCCGCCACCTTCATCGTCAGCAACTTGCCGCAGTTCGGCGAGAAGGAACCAAACGACGATCCCGCCAAGGCGACGCGCGTCACGCTGCCCGCGGGCATCAATGGCCAAATCGGCAAGAAACGCGATATCGATCATTTCGTTTTCAATGCGACGAAAGCCAAGGCGATCCGCTTGGAACTCAAGGCCCGCCGATTCGGCACGCTGCTCAACTCATCGCTTCACGGTATCCTCGAAATCATGAACACAAAAGGCGTTGTCATTGCGTCGAGCGATGTCACGCACGGCCTGGAAGCGTCGCTCGTCTTCACGCCTGCGGTCGATGGCGATTACATTCTGCGCATTCGCGATCTTAACAGCAAAGGCTCCGAATCCGCTGTCTACCATATCGAAGCCGACTGGGCGCTGCCTGACTTCACCGTGCGCTGCGATCCCGACAAGACGATGATCGGCCCCGGCAGTGCGACGTCGTGGTATGTCCACGTCGTCCGCGCCAACGGCTTCACCGGGCCCGTCGAAATCAAAGTGAACGGCCTGCCCAAAGAAATCACGGCAAGCCAACTGACCATCCCGCCAAGCATGACCCAGGGCGTGATCGTGCTGATCGCCGCGCCGGATGCCAAACTAGCCGCGACGAACGTCGAGGTCGTCGGTTTCGGCAAAGTCAAGAACGCCGAGGGAAAGGACGAAGTGATCGTCCGCAGGCCCGTCTCTAATCAGGAAATCTATCTTCCCGGCGGCGGGCGCGGGCGCTTCGACGTGAATCTGCAAAGCGTCGCCGTAACATCCACGTCGGATATTGTCAAAGTCGAAGTTAGTATCTCCAAAATCACGCTCAAGCCCGGCGAAGAAATCAAAATCGAAGTGACGCTGCATCGTAGTTCGGAGTACGACAAGGGCGTCTTCCTTGACGTGATGTTGCAACATCTCGGCTCGATCATCGGCAACCCGCTGCCGCCCGGCGTAACGATTGTGCCTGGCAAGAGCAAGACGCTGCTTGGAAACGCGAGCAAGGGTTTTATCACAATCAAAGCGGCTGCGAACGCCGAGCCGATCGACGATGTGCCGATCAGCGTAATCGCGAATGTGTCGATCAACTTCGTCGTAAAGGTCCACTATTCGAGCGTGCCGATTCTGATTTCGATACGGAAGTAACGGCAATTTGGTTTCGGAAACCTTCTGATGAAGACCGGTATCAATCCTTGTGTCGATTACGCCTTCAAACGGGTGTTTGGCAGCGTCGAGTATACCATCATTTTGCCAAGCTTTCTGCAGGCAGTCCTGGGGACCATGGAGGATCTGTTGATGGAACTTCAGTTGCTCAACCCTTTCAGCGTGAGACTCAGCAACGGACAAGCTCGCCATACTCGACATCAAAGCGTGCGATGCGAAAGGCCGACACCTTAACATCGAAATGCAATTATTCGGTTTTGCAGCGTTGCCAACCGGATACTATGTTATTGGGCGAAGCTGCATACCTCGCAACTGAGAGAAGGCGACAGTTATGCGAAACTGACGCCGACGATTTCGATCGCCATCGTGAATGCGGTGCTGTATCCCGATGTAAATGAATTCATACAGCATTTTCAATTGCGGAGCGCATCGCATTTGGCTGAGCTGTTTAGCGAACAAATTTCGATCTATTTGATCGAACTGCCAAAGTTCAAGTTGCAGTCGCACGAATTGAAGACCCCGTTGGACCGTTGGCTTTACTTTAGGGCGCACGGTGCGGAACTTGACAAGAATGCATTGCCTGATACGCTTCAAACGCCACCGATTCAGCAAGCGATGGAGGTACTCGATATGCTTTCACAAAGTGACCTTGAACGAGAGCAATACGAAGCCAGGCTGAAATGGCAGCGTGACCAAATGGCATTTCAGGAGGACGCCGAGCGCAAAGCAGAACAAAGTTACATCCGAGGCCATGCAACAGGCCAGGTCGAAGGACGAGTCGAAGGACGTGCGCACGGTAAGGCGATTGCGTCGATCCAGCTATACCAGCGGTTGCTGGGTCTGCCGATCGAATCGGACGACGACTTGGCGGATTTGGCCCTCGAGGAACTTCGGTTGCGTGCGACCGCATTGGAGGAGGAATTCCAAAATCGACGCGGCTAGCAGGGAGGCGTGTCGTCTGGTTATTGCGAGGTACCGAAGATGTACGATGAAAAGCCCATGGCTATGACATTTCTGCACCATCGATGCTCGAAAATGCGCAACTTCAAAAGTCGCGCCTGAAGATGAGCGCAGCAATCTGGTAAACATTCAGCACTTTGGGTTCATCCCACATGTAGCCGTTCGCTCGCTATTTGACGCGCCCCGACAAAGCTACGAGCCGGAAGCGTAAGCGACGGTTATTGCCGGTCCGTCGCTTACGCTTCCGGCTCGTAGAGCGACTATTGTCGCGGGCGTTTATTTCACGCGATCAAATTATGGTTCACTACGCCGCTCACGTCGGTCAGGCGGTAGTCGCGACCTGAATAACGGTAGGTCAGGCGTTCGTGGTTGATGCCCATCAGGTGCAGCATCGTTGCGTGGAGATCGTGAACGTGCATGCGGCCATCCTGGGCGGCGAAGCCGAACTCGTCGGACGCGCCCCAGACGTAACCACCTTTGACGCCGCCGCCGGCCATGAACACGGTAAAACCGTGATTATTGTGATCGCGCCCGGTCGCGCCTTCGGAGGTCGGCGTGCGACCGAACTCGCCGCCCCACAGGACGAGCGTGTCTTCGAGCATGCCGCGATGCTTGAGGTCTTTGAGCAACGCCGCGACCGGCTGATCGACCGTGCGAGCGTTATTGCGATGGTTGGCGATGCTGCCGTGGTCGTCCCACGGCTGTCCGCTGCCCGTGTAGATTTGCACCATCCGCACGCCGCGTTCGACGAGCCGACGGGCGACGAGGCAGGCGTCGTTGAACTGCCCTCGGCCATAGAGGTCGCGTGTTACCTGGGTTTCGCGGTTGAGGTCGAAGACTTCTTGCGCCTCGTATTGCATGCGGAACGCCATTTCCATCGACTGGATGCGTGCTTCGAGCGGGTTGTCGTTGCCGCCGCGGTTCTGCAGGTGCATCTGGTTCAAACGCCGCATCAGGTCCATCTGCTCGCGCTGGGCGGATTGATTGATGTAGGTGTTGGAGAGATTCTGCAACACGCGCCGTGGGTCCATGTTCGAGTTGTTGATGTGCGTGCCCTGGAAGATGCCCGGCAAGAAGCTGTTGGACCACAGCGCGGGGCCAATAACTGGGAAGCCGGGGCACATTGTCACGAAGCCCGGCAGGTTCTGGTTCTCCGAGCCGAGGCCGTAAAGGAGCCACGAGCCCATGCTGGGGCGGACCGGCTGCATGTCGCCGCAGGTCATCATGAGCAGCGATGGTTCGTGGTTCGGCACATTGGTGTACATCGAGCGGATGACGCAGAGATCGTCGGCACATTCACCGATGCGCGGGAAGATTTCGCTGACAGGCAGCCCGGAGTTGCCACAACGGTTGAAGCGGAAGGGCGACATCATCAATCCGCCGGTGCGTCGCTCCGTGCCGCGGTCGGCAGTCGGCGGACGCTGGCCGTTGTAACGCACGAGTGCCGGCTTCGGGTCAAACGTATCGACCTGCGACGGCCCACCGTTCATGAATACGTGGATGATGCGCTTCGCCTTCGGCACGAAGTGCGCCGGCCTCGGCGCGAGCGGATTGCTGCTCGGCGCTTGCGCGAGCAGTTTCTGGTCCGACATGAGCGTCGCCAAGCCGAGCATGCCGAATCCGGTTGCGGTTTGTTGTAAGAGGTCGCGACGAGTGAGCATGGTAATATTCCGAAAAAGAGTTATCTTGTCGACTGTTGTAGTAGAGTTTTCTGGTTTGGCGCGATCCAGTGAATTCCAGCCGCATCTAATAACTTCAGAGCGTCATGCGGAGTCACCGAATAGATCGTTCTTATCGGGCCGGGCTGCAGAGCTGGTATCGCCGCGATTTCTTCATCAGCTTGTTTCAAAGGCCGCAGTTTCACGGCGTATTGTTGCGACAGCTTCTCCAACAATATTGCCTTATATCCGTCTCTTTGTTCAATGAGATCAACTTTCAATACTCCCACAAGTTCATTTCGGTTAGTTTGGTAAGCAATGATCATGTCGCCTTCTATCAATTGAGTAAGGGTCGGCGAATAGTCCGTTCTACCCCATGGACTGCTTCTCTCCGTTCGACCGAAGAAGTCGGTCCAATCGCCTGACGCAACTTGATGAGACCCGTCCGTGCTGTTGCATTTGTAGATCCACCACGCTATGTTTTGCCTCATTCTAAATGGGAATTAGACAGGTGCCAAAACGAATTCCTAATAATCCGCGGGCCCCTCGACGTGTTCGCCGAGTTGCGGCAACACTTCCGCTGCCTGAGCCGCCGTGTCCCAGCTATCGAATTCGTACGTCAAGCAAACGCCAGTGTGCTCGGTTGCTTCTTCGCGGTAGTCAAATCGTCCTCCAAACGAGCTCACACGGTTCGTAAGTGCGGTTTCCTTTAATGGATTGTCAGGCCGTTTGTACCAAACTTCAAACATGACTGACATGGAACACTTCACGATCCTGTTAGATGGCGGGAAAAAGGGTGTTCATGTTGTTGAAAGCCAGCAGATATCTCCAATTCCAGGGCGACGACCTAGTGTCGTCCGTTCTTTACAGATCCGTTCGATGATCTTTCGCGGCGACCCTTCCCAGGGCGAGAATGCGACACTATCCTCTCGCCTATGTAAGTCACCTACGGCAATCAACTGTCGATTTAGCATATCGCCAATTAGCTCAACACTCAGTGTGACCACTGCAGGCTCCCCGAGGCCTGTTCTCGACCGAACCACAGAAAGCACTTCGGAAAAGTCGAACCAATCGTCTTCACCTCGATCCAATATTTGAGCGATAATTTCGGCGTTCATGGAGTCGCTCCCGCTAGGGTTAGAGGCGAAGGATCAACGTGAATCTTCACTCGTTCACCGCTCGCGCCAATCACATCGATCGTTGGGCCGCCGGATTTCGATGCGGAGCGCTTGGCGATCTCTGAGCCGTCGGGGAACGCAACGCACTTTGCCTGGGTAGGTGCTCCGCGCCAATGGCGTTCCGCCAATTAAATAACGATCCCAGATAGCATTCAAATCCGATTCACTGTCAACTGTCCGGACCCCCAGCGTTTCTTCCGGGCTTGCCGATTTTCCTGCCGCCATCCTTTGCCAGTTCATCTACAGTATTGTACATGATCTCGATTCCGGCAGGGCATTTGAATCAGGATCAATCCACATACATAAACTCGTTGCCCGCGATCAAAATCTGGGCCACCCGTTCCCAGCGGGTCAAGCGATTCTCCGTCGGTTGTTCGTCCTTGCCGCCCAGAAACGTCAGGAACACTTGCGATTCGTCGCCGCTCGCTGGGCGACCGTACGCCACCGCGAACGCACGCTGCAAACGCTCAGCATCGGTCGCGCCTTCCTTCTGCACGCGAGCGGCGAACGCTTTCGACGTCTCGATCACGAACGGGCTGTTGAGCACGAATAGTTGCTGTTGGGGCACGGTCGTTTCGCTACGGCGTTCGCTCGTGATGTTCGCGTCCGGGAAGTCGAACAGCCGCAGCAGCGGGTTGAGGTCGTGCCGGCTGATCTTCGCGTACACCGTGCGGCGGACATTATCGACGGCGGACAGGTTCGTCGTCGGCCCGCCGAGCTTCGCGTCAAGCTTGCCACTGGCCGCGAGCATGGCGTCGCGCCAGCTTTCGACGTCGAGCCGCCGACGGTTCATGCGCCAAAACCATTGGTTGTCGCCGTCTTTGCCGAAGTTCTTTTCGTCCCGCTCGGCGGCGAGCTGATAGACGGCCGAGAGCATGATTTCACGATGCAGTTTTTTGAACGACCAGCCATTGTCCATGAAACGAACGGCGAGATATTCCAGCAATTCGGGATGCGTCGGTCGGTCGCCCAGTTCGCCGAAGTTGCTCGGCGAGCCGACGATTGCGCGGCCAAAATGATACTGCCAAACGCGATTGACCATGACGCGAGCCGTCAACGGGTTGTCCTTGCTGGCAATGGCGTTGGCCAGTTCGAGCCGGCCGCTGCCTTGGGTGAACTTCGCCGGTTCGTCGCCGGCGATAATTTTCAGGAACCGCCGCGGCGCGACCTCGCCGAGCTTGGCCGGGTTGCCTCGCAACATCACTTTCATGTCGGTCGAACCCGCCTCGGCCAGGCCATGCGCGATCGGCACGCCTTTGGCGTTGTCGCTTTTTTGCAGCTTCGCTAACGCTACTGCCGATTCGTCGAGCTTCTTCCGCATCGCTTCGGGCAACAACGCTTTCACCTGGTTGTCGGAAAGCTGGAAGACCGAGTTGTCGGCATAGAAGAGCGTGTTGAGCAACTCCATCTTCATCTTGTCAAGCTTGCCCTTCGCGCTAATCAAGCCACGCACCTGTTTCTGCATCGTCTCGGCTGCGGTCCGCACTTCCATCTCAGACGCAGTCATCTTGCGCATCATTTCGAAGCCGGCGGCCTTCTCCACGAACTTCACGCATCGGCTCAACACAGCCTGATCGATCTTCTCGGTTTTGGAGAACTCCGTAAGCGACGCCTTCGGATTCTTCTGCTTGAGAGATTGATACTTCCACGAGGCCACGAGATACCGCGCCAGTTCGTCCGATTTCGCCTCGGCCCGTTGTGCCTTCTCCTTACGCAGTGTCTCTTTGATCTCGCTATCGAGCGTCTTGATCCGGGCCTGCGTTTCCTCCATCTGCTTCGTCTTTGCCTTGTCCGCCAACGGCACATTGGCAAGCTTGCTGTTCGTAAAAATGCCCGCCAGTGAATAGTAGTCGATCTGAGGCACCGGGTCGAACTTGTGGTCATGGCATCGGGCACACGACACCGTCAACCCAAGGAACCCGCGAGTCAACGTATCAACGCGATCATCCAACTCATCGGCGGCGGCCTTGGCGGCGTCAGTGTTCTTGTAATATTGGGCACCCAGACCGAACAGGCCAAGGGCCGGCAGATTCTGCACGCGCGTCGGTGTGTCCTTTTCGATCAAATCCGCCGCGATCTGCAACCGTATGAACTGATCGTACGGCATATCGTCATTCAGCGCATTGACCACCCAGTCGCGATAGCGCCAGGCGTTCGTATTCGGCGTTACCGCGAAGGTATGGGCCTGGTCTTCCGCATAACGCGCGACATCGAGCCAATAACGGCCCCAACGCTCGCCATAATGTGGCGACGCCAGCAGACGATCGATGACCTTCGCAAACGCATCGGCTGATTCGTCGCGCACATACGCCTCGACTTCATCAGGCGTCGGCGGCAGACCGGTGAGGTCGAACGTCGCTCGCCGAATCAACTCGCGTTTCCCCGCTGGACGCACGGGCGTCAGCTGCTCGGCCTCCAATTTCGCGAGGACAAACCGGTCGATCGGCGTCTTCACCCAGCTGCTATTTTTCACGATTGGCAGCGTCGGCATTTTTGGCTGCTGAAACGACCAGAACGCACGCGCCTTCTTCCAGTCGATCGTGTCCGCGACAGCCGGCTGTTTGCCATCGCGCGGGTCGGCGGCACCGGTGTCGATCCAGCGCTCGAAGTCGGCGATCACGTTATCGGGCAGCTTCTTCTCTTTCGACGGCATCGCCAACTCAGGCTCAGCATGACGAATCGCCTTGATAAGCAGGCTGTCCTTGGCCTTGCCGACGACAATCGCCGGCCCGCTCACGCCGCCCTTGAGCACGCCTGACTTGCTGTCGAGCCGGAGCTTGCCGTTGGCTTTGGTTTCGCCATGACATTTGAGGCAGTTCTCAATGAGGACAGGCCGAATCTTCGACTCGAAAAATGCGACCTTGTCGGCATCGCCCGCGAGGGAGATGTTCGTGGCAGCCAAGAGTCCAAGAGAAACGACGAGAATGCGGGTAAGCATGCGATGATTTCCAATATGCCAGCGGGTCAGCGAACAATCGGCAGGAGGGATTATTACGGCTTCCTCTATTTTCCACATTTTCCGCAGACTGGCAAGCGGAATCTGGCAAAAACGCCGCACCTTCGTGGCTGTAGCAGCGGCTTTCGTCCCGATTCAGTATTGCCGCTAGCGGAGGAATAGGGCGGTTGTAGTTTCGGTTTTTCAACCACGACTCTTGTTGGCGGGGTCAAGCCCGACCACAGGGGGTTCGAGCGGCGTAGGCAGTTGGATCCGGCATCCCCGCATCACGAAACGCGTCGCGGCGTTCGCCACATTTGCTGCAACGGCCACAGTGCAGGCCATCAGTTGGTGACACGCACGAGAACGTATGCTCCAACGGCAAGTCCTGGCCGAGCGCCATTACCGCGACCTTTTTCATCCCGCCGAACGGCAAACGGACCTCGACGTCGCCTTGCATCGCCTGATTGACAAGGTCTTGATACCCGCGAAAAAACGCCGGCGTCGCATCAGGAAACGGATTGGTTTGCAGCGAACCGAGCGCCAGCGCGGGCACGCCGTTCAGATGACACCAGAGCAACGACTTCGCTAACAGCAACACATTGCGGCCCGGCAAGAATACGGCTTCCTCGGGCGTGCCGATCAGGGGCGCGTCTTTTCCTGTGATACTCCAGTGATTGCCATACACGTCGGCGATCGGCTGATCGAGCACGATCAGGGGGCGAAGGGCAGGGCACTTCAACGCGGCAAGAAAGCGCTGGAGATACGCAAATTCAACGGTTTCCCAGGATAAGCCGCAGCGAATGAAGATCGGCGTGACCGTGGCATGACGGCGCAAGGCATCGCCGAGCAGGATGGCACTATCAAGGCCGCCGGAGATTAGGACTGCGAGATGGGACATGATAGTAATTGCAAGCCCAATGATGAGCGAAGCAAACCGTTGGGATGATGGCGAGGCGATCCCAACGGTTTGCTTCGCTCACCATCGGGCTTGGGGGATTGATCAATCCGAGCCGCCGAGCGCTTCCATCGCTTCTTGGCGGGTGTCGTAGATGGCCCAGAGGGTTTCGAGGTCGAGCAGTTTGAGTAGTTCGCGTGCCGGTTCGCTGGCGCCGGCGAGCACGATCTCGCTGCCATGTTTGCGTGCCTGGGAGTGGCAACGAAGCAGAAACGACACGAACACGGAGCCGAAATACGTCACTTGGCTGAGATCGACGACGATGCCCGCCGGCGGATCGGTTTTCAGCGACTGGATGACCATGCGAGCGGCTTGCTCGATCATGGTCTCGTGCATTTCCTCGACCTTGGCCGAGGGAGTAACGACGGCGATTTCGCCGTGCCGTTCGATATTGAAGGATTCAGCGCTCATGGTGAAGCCCCGCAAGAATCGGTGTTGAGATGAGGATGCCGTTATCCCGCCCGATCTACGAGCGGTGGCCTCTTGCGAAGTGTATTATAGCAACTTTGGCAGTCGGAGGAGGATTCTTTCGCAAGCCCCACCATGAGCGCAGCGATTGGTGAGGGGTCTATCACGAGAGTCACCCCCACCAATCGCTGCGCTCATGGTGGGGCTTGCGGTTCATAACGTAAACGCGCAAATTACACATCCATCGATGGCGGCATGGAGGTTCCCAGGCCCGGCATCTGTGATTGTTCCGCGACTTTGCGATAACCCAGGGCACGGATCACCTCCAGCACTTCGCTCCACGTTGGGAACGGCCTGCGGTTGTCGCGCTTGTACTGGTCCATCGCCTTCATGAACTCGATTTCGTCGTTCGTATAATCGCGTTCGCAGGTCGTCGGATCGATCTGCCGGCGACGTTCGCTTTTCTCGTCTCGGCGTTCCTTGCCCGAACGCCGATCCAAAGCAACGGGGATATCCTTCTTGCGACGATCAATCCCACGGCGATCCGTTACACACAATTCGGAGGCGAACGCGGCAGTGGTTTCTTGAGTCATGGCGAGAACCTCTATGCTAGGGAAACAAGAAATAGAACGGTGCGCGGGCCAAGCGGAGACCTAATGGCCCACATACGAATATAACTCATAATTCGGATTTGACAAATTTTCGCGAGAATTCTTTTTGGCATGCGGCGCAGGTTGGACCCATTATGCCTGATTTAGCGGAAAATCAATGCCCCGCTTCGACGAACATCGTGCCGGGTTTGA
The DNA here is from genome assembly GCA_945861245.1 of Singulisphaera sp. GP187. GTDB lineage: Bacteria > Planctomycetota > Planctomycetia > Gemmatales > Gemmataceae > SIAQ01. The sequence continues at coordinate 3,858 of CAMAUE010000020.1, read as the reverse complement.
TGCTGATCGATTTCAGGTGCAGGTGCGCCAATACTGCGTATTTCGAGCAACCAAGTTCGACATCGGCCATGAAGCGATCGCCGACGATGCGGATCCAGTTTTCTTGGCGTGCGAGGTCTTCGACGATCCTTACGACCGCGCTCTTGAAGATGTTGCCCGGCACGCCCATCGCTTTGAACGAGGTGAGCTTGGCGGTGGCATGTCCGTCCTCGACGCCAAGTTCCCAGATTGTTTCAAATTTTACGGGGAAGAACAGCGGATAGATGCCCGTAATGTGTACGGCCTGATCGGCAAGTTTGACACGCAGATCCTCGACGTCGATATTCTTGGAAACGTACTTACGCAACAACTCGTTGAGGTCGTGCTCGGTAAGCGACAATCGCAACGCGTGCAGTTCCATCCGATTCGGCTCCTATTAGGTTCGACTGAAATTCATCATTTTTTTACGATTTTCCCGATGCAACGTCGCGTTCGATTGACTAATATCACCCTACCGGATAAAGAAAATCGATTCGCAACAAAGGATCTACGATGAAACGAATAGCCGCCGGTGCGTTGGTTGTGGGACTCTTGGTGGGCGCGTTCGCCATCTCGGGCGGGCAGAAGACTCCGCTCAAGTCCGACCTACAAATCGACGTTGAGAATCGCAATCCCTGGACCAATCTGCGTCTCAACGACGCGGTCGACAACTTTCATTTCGTCGTCGTGAGCGATCGCACGGGCGGACATCGAGCACGCATTTTTTCTCAGGCAGTGGATCAGATCAATTTGCTCCAGCCTGCGTTTGTCATCTCCGTTGGCGATTTGATCGAAGGCTATACCAAAGATCAGGCCAGGCTCGCCAAGGAATGGAAGGAATTTCAAACCTATACGAGCAGGCTGCAAATGCCGTTCTTTTATGTCCCTGGAAATCACGACGTCGCCAATCCGACCCAAACCGACGAGTGGAAGCGTCGTTTCGGCCGGCGCTATTATCACTTCATCTACAAGGACGTGCTATTTCTCGCCGTCAATTCCGATGACCCCCACGAAGACAAAGCGGCTCGGATCAGCAAGGAACAGATCGAATATTTTGCCGCCGTGCTGAAGGCCAATGCGGGCGTGCGTTGGACTTTCATCTGCCTGCACAAGCCGATTTGGACCGAGAAAGGCCTGGACAAAAACGGTTGGCTCGAAATGGAAGCATTGCTCAATGGCCGAAATTACACCGTCTTCGCCGGCCATATTCACCGCTATCAGAAATTCGTCCGTCAGGGCATGAACTACTACCAGCTCGCAACTACGGGCGGCGGCAGCAAGCTCCGTGGCCTACGTTATGGTGAATTCGACCAAGTTGCCTGGGTCACCGTCAAGAAAACCGAAACGCCGATCATCGCCAACCTGATGCTCGATGGCATCTACAACGAGTCCCTCAAGCAATCGATCACCGACGAAGACGGCATGCCGATCTACAATCGAAAGCCGACGCATCCGGTTGCCGGCAAGGTGACGCTCGATGGTTCACCGGCTGCGAACGCTCAGATCATCTTCTGGCGGCCTGATCTGGCCGATAAGGAAGGCAAAAAAGTGATTCGCGTTTCCGACGCATGGGTCGAACCCGATGGCTCCTACTCCATGTCCAGCTATACCGCCAACGACGGCCTGCAAGAAGGCGAGTACCGCGTCTCGATCACGCTCCGCACGCCGTTCTTTGAGCCGAGCGGCGCACCCGGCAAGAACCTCCTGCCCGAACGCTACGCCGATCAGGTGACCAGTGAACTGCGTGCGACCGTGAAATCGGGAACGAATTCGTTCGATTTCAGCCTGTCGTCGAAATAATATTTGTTGTTTAGCCGCTCGCTTTTGGCGAGCGCGGGCACGGCGCTTCACGATTCATTGAAAATTGCCACCTCGGCACTCCCCAAAGGCGAGCGGCTAAACGGTTCCATCCATACAACATGGTGATGCTGCGCAATCGCCTACCTCTGCTCGTTACCGGCCTGGCCGGCGTCGCGGGTTACAATGCCTTCAACTACCTCCGCCACAAATATCCCGGTCAGGTTGTCGGTATTCGTCCGCATCGAACCTTTCGTTTGACAGGTCCAGGCATCGTCAGCCAAGATGCCGAAGACACCCTCGGCATGCGGCGAGTCTTCGATCAGTTCGGCTTCCGAACCGTCCTCAACGCTATCGGCAATTGTGCCCTGAAATCGTGCGAACTCGATCCTGCGATGGCTCGCAACGTCAACGTCGTCAGTGCTGGCGTCATCGCCGCTAACGCACGCCGAGTCGGTGCTCGCGTGGTGCATCTGTCAAGCGATCTCGTTTTCTCGGGGACCGGCGCGGGCAACCATGTCGAAACCGATCCGACCGATCCCGTCACCGTCTATGGCAAAACGATGGTCGAGGCCGAGGGCGTTTTTTTCGCGCGATTGCTCGACGTTGCCGTGCTGCGCATCTCACTGCCGATGGGCCCAAGCTTCAACGGCCACGCCGGTGCGATCGACTGGATTCAGTCACGCTTCCGTGCCGATCGGCCGGCGACGCTGTATTTCGACGAAGTCCGCTGCAGCACCTATTGCGACGATATGAACGATGTCTTCGAGCGGTTTCTTGTTAATAACGCTGTCGGATTATTCCACTGCGGCGGTCCGCGTCCGCTGACGCTTTATCAGATCGCTCAGGTGATCAATCGCGTGGGTGGGTACAATCCGGCGATGCTGAAAGGTTGTCCGCGTATCGAGGCCGGCCCGATGCCCCCGCGTGCCGGCGATGTTAGTATGTCGAGCGCAAAACTGATCACTGAACTTGGCTATCAACCATTCCGCCCTTGGCCGATGGGTGACGCCATCGTGCCGACCGACCGCGATTGGCACTTTCACCGCCCCGACGACGAGCCACGCTCTTTGGAGGAAATCGCCCGTCGGCTCTATCGCCCAGGCGATCGGCTTAATTAGGCGGCTGGAATCCGCATGGCCGAGAATCAGCCCACGCGCCCGATTGTGGCGTGCGCGCGGATAGGCTTGCCAACAATCGTTGGCGCGGTAGAATTTTTTGGTCGGTGGTTCGAGTAGTCACCGTACGGGTCGGCGGGGTAGCTCAGTTGGTTAGAGCAGGGTCTTCATAAAACGAAAAAGCCTCAAAAACACTGGGTTTTTGAGGTTTTTTTTGACACCTGACACCCGATTTGTACTTACTTTCCCCTATCCGCAGGTGTCAGAACGGGTGTCAAATTGCGGGTGTCAGAAATATTCGGTAGTTTTACCTACAAGCAGTTTTACCTATCCGTTTTTCACCCGCTGACGCCTACGGCCTTGCCTGCGAGGTCGCGAGATTTTTCCGTTCGGGTAATGTTACCCGAACGGGGGTATTGTTCCCGATTTTGAGGTTCGCCTTTCGCCGTTCCTCTTCATCCCGATCATAAATCTCACGCGCCCGAGCCATCGTGCGATGGTTCTGGCGGCACGGGGGTAGGGGTGGCGAGAATTTCCGCGAGCGATCCAAGTACCGCGACCAGCCTTGCACGCATTATCCCGAAATTAAAATAGGGGGGTGGTGGGGGTGGCCCTTCCCGCCACTTCGCCGTCATCCCCCCGGCCTATTTTTATTTCGTCATAATTTGCGCACGGCTATCGATGGCTGTCCGGCGCTTCGCAAATTTCTTGTGAACCCCCTACCCCCTAGGGGCCTCACGGCGGGAAATCTGCGCCACTCACTTCGTCGCACGCAGCCATAATCCGCCTGCTCACCCGCTCCAACGCCAGCCGTGCGAAGCTCGCCACGCTTGCCGCCGTTGCATCGCCACGACGCTCGGCACGCTCAAGGTGACGGATGGCCAGGTCGATGGCGTCGGCGGCTTTTGCCAAATCGAAAACTACG
>CAMAUE010000019.1 GCA_945861245.1 Singulisphaera sp. GP187 | reverse complement strand
CTCGACGCCAGTCTTGACGCGGTGAACCTGACGCTCGACAAGGACGAGCTCGACGTTTGCAATCGTGCCTGGTATCACCTCCCGCGGCCGATGACGGCGGCGAAGTAAGGAGACTCGCCATGTGGTCCTGTCCGAAATGCGGCGAGATGCACGACGACCATTTCAATATCTGCTGGAAATGCGCCAGCAACGAGCCGATGCCTCTAGCCGACAGGGCATCGCCAGTGCTTGCGCCACCCGAGCGTAAGCTGCGGCCGTTCCGGATCATCGTCGGGCGTTCGCTGTTGGCGTTTTTCATCGGCTCGATTATCGGGATAGCGTTGTTTCATTCGACGCTTCGACGATTCATCGCCACGGCCGGCCTGGGCGATCCGTTGACTCTCGGCTCGACGCTGTACGGCTTGATCGTCGGCGTGCTCGCAGCGTTTTTGGTGGCGATCATTCATTGGATATTTTTTCCATATGAACCTTCGCCGGCGTCGCATGAACAGTCGGCGAATGACGATGACGATGAATTTTAGTTCGAAAAGCGAGGAGACTTTCTAATGATCGCAAATACTGCATCGAGTGGCGCCAACCTCATCGGCGGCGTATGGGTTGACGGCGATGGTGCGACGACGCGTCGCCTCTGCGATCCGGCCGACACGACGAAGCTCGTCGCCTCGGTGCGTGAAGCCTCGCCCGCGCAGATCGACACCGCCTGCGCCGCTGCTCACGCCGCGTTTCCCGCCTGGCGGGCGACGCCTTCGCCGGACCGCGCTCGCATGCTCTTTCGCTTCCGAGAGTTATTGGAAGCGAATTTCGACGATATCGCCAAGCTCGTCGTCCGCGAGAACGGCAAGCTGCTCAGCGAAGCGCGCGGCTCCGTTCGCCGCGGGTTGGACATCGTCGAGTACGCTTGCGGCATTCCCAGCATGCTCATGGGCAGGACGTTGTCGGATATTTCGCGCGGCGTCGACAGCTACTCCGTGCTCGAACCGCTTGGCGTCGTCGTCGGCATTCCGCCGTTCAACTTCCCGGCGATGATCCCGCTGTGGATGATGCCGATCGCCGTCGCGTGTGGCAATACGTTCATCCTGAAGCCGGCCGAGAAAGCCCCGCTCGCCGGCGCTCGACTCGTCGAACTCTTCGCCCAGGCCGGCCTGCCGACGGGCGTCGTCAGTGTGATACATGGCGGCAAGGAAGTGGGCGAACGCCTGATCGCCAACGAGCACGTCAAGGCCGTCTCGTTCGTCGGCTCGTCCGCCGTGGCGGAGTCGGTCTATCGGTTGGCGGCGTCGCATGGCAAACGCGTGCAGGCCCTGGGCGGAGCGAAAAATCACCTCATCGTACTGCCCGATGCCGACTTGCCGCGCAGTATTCCCGCCCTCATCGGTTCATGTTTCGGCTGTGCGGGGCAGCGCTGCCTCGCAGGGAGTGTACTCGTCGCCGTGGGTGATCGCGATCGGCAGGACGCCGTCATCAATGCCTTCGTGCAGGCGGCTCGCGAACTCAAGCTTGGCCATGGCATGGACGACACTGCCACGTTGTGTCCCGTCGTCAATCCTGAACAGAAATCGCGCATCCTGCAGAGCGTGACTCGTGGCGTCGAGGAAGGCGCCAAACTGCTGCTCGATGGCCGCGGCGCGATTGTTCCCTCGCTGCCCAACGGCTGCTTCGTCGGCCCGACGATCTTCGACAACGTCAATGCCGATATGTTCATTATGCGTGAGGAAATCTTCGGCCCCGTCGTTTGTGTGCTTCGTGCAAACGATCTCGACGAAGCGATCACCCTCGCCAATCGCACGCGCTATGGCAACTCGGTGTCGCTCTTCACGCAATCCGGCCCGGCCGCTCGCACGTTTCGCGAACGCATCCAGGCCGGCATGCTCGGCATCAACCTCGGCGTGCCCGCACCGATGGCATTCTTCTCCTTCAGCGGTTGGAAGGCATCCATCTTCGGCGACCACGGAACCCACGGCCCCGACGGCGTCTCGTTCTACACCAAAAAGAAAGTCATCACCGAACGTTGGTTCGGCGCTGAAACACCCAAGGAAGGCTGGGTGTGATCGTATCTTTCACAGATAATACGATCTATGTGGCTTTTCAAAATCAACGCTGCGAATGTCCTTTGTGCACCTGTACTTCGTTTTCTTTACATCACCCTCCAGAAGAAAACGAGACTTTTGGGAGTCAACGAATCATGACCGCATTCCTTGTTATCGTTCCGGCCATCGCGATCATCCTACAACCTGCGTTGCCGACGGCGCATACAAAGCGCGACATCGAAGGCTGGACGGTGCAGATCGACGACCGTTTGCTACACGATGCCAACAAGCAGGTCGGAGATCATGCGTTGCGTATTCTCAGCAATCGCCTGTATGACATCAAGCACGTCGTACCCATGGACAAGGTCAAACTGCTGCAAAAGGTCACGATCTATCTCGATCTCGATCACGGCAAGCTCCGCCCGGCCCAGTATCATCCCAGCGCGGGCTGGCTCAGGGGGAACGGCTTCAGTCCCGCCCTGGCGAAATGCGTGCACATCCCGGTCGCCAAGGAGTTCTCGAGCGTCGGCCATCAGCGCGTGCAGCCGTGGTCGGTGATGCACGAGTTGGCACACGCCTATCACGATCAAGTCCTCGGCTTCGATCACGCCGAGGTCCGCGCCGCCTACGAGCGGTTCAAAACGAACGCCAAGTACAAGAACATTCTGCATATAAACGGCAAGAAAACGCAGCATTATGCCCTTACTAATGAGAAGGAATTCTTCGCGGAGATGACCGAAGCCTACTTCGGCGTAAATGACTTCTTTCCATTCAACCGGGCCGAATTGCAGCAAGACGAACCGGAGATTTTCGCCCTGCTGACGAAAATCTGGAACACGAAGTGAAACAACCTGTAGTTTCTTGATTTCCGCTTGCGGCTTTGCGCTCGCGGCTTTGCGCTCGCGTGGGATGATTCGAGTGCTAAGCCGCAAGCGGAAGATGTGCCCCCCTTGCCAAACGTGGTCACGTTCGGCATACTTCCAAGGAACTAGTCGTTTTCCCCTGCCATATCATCGAGAGGATTCCCCCCATGTTGAAGAGAACGTTGCTGGTGTTTTGCCTTGCGCTGGTTCCGACCATCGCTCAAGCTCAGGCTCAGGTGCAAGATTCGTATCTTCCGTCGAAGAGCCAATTTTACTTTCGCTTTGACGGTATGACGACCCATCAGGCTGCGTATGAAAAAACCGCGATGGGCAAGATGATGCAAGGCGACATGGGGAAGTTTCTGGAGGAACTCTGGAAATTTACGGAAGCCAACCTGAAGGCGGCGGCAGAAAAGGAACCGCAGATCGTGCCGCTGTTGACCGACTTCACGAAACTCGTGAGCACGATGCACAGCCACGGGGTTGTGGTTGGGCTATCCGTGGAAAGCGTCAACCCGCCGATGGCACAGATGGTGCTGGTGTTTCCGAAAGGCGCCACGGAATCGGGCACGTTGCTGCCGCTCATCCAAAAAGTCGCCGAGAATACCGGCGTCAAGGTTGAGCGTGAGAAAGTCGGCAAGCGTCTCATCAGCCAGGTCAGCGTGCCGTTCGTGAATTTGGCCTGGTGGGCGCAGGGCGACGACGCGATACTTTACATCGGCACGGCCGGGGCGGTTGCTTACGCCAAGGATATCGACGCCAAAAAGACCGGCCTGGCAAAGAATCCGATGTATCAGAAGGCAGTTGGGTTCAAAGAATTCCAAACCGTATCGCGTGGTTTCTTCGACGTTGCCAGCGTTCTCAAACTTGGCGCCTCCGTCGCCCCGCCGGTTGGCGATGTAATTAACGACCTTGGGCTGAACGGCCTGAAAAGCATCGTTTTTGTGAGCGGATTTGACGGCGCCGTCGAGCGCTCGGTCGTTGACATCGACATGCCCAGCCCGCGCAAGGGGTTACTCGCACTCACCAGCCAAAAGAAAATCACGCTCAAGGATCTGCCCATACTGCCCGACGATATCAACGGCTTCTCGGCCAGCAGCGTCAATTTGAACAACAGCTACGACATCCTCGTCAACACGGCCGAGGGGGTCGTCCGTGTGTTCGCACCGAATGAAGCCGATAACATCAAAGAGTTCATCAAGGCGTTCGAAGGCGCGGTCGGCGTGGATATTAACAAGGACATTTTTGGCAGTTTCGGCGAGATGATGGTCTCGTACAGTTCGCCGTCCGATGGTTTCCTCGGCACGGGCGCCGTTGTCGCGGTTAAAATCAAAGACAGCAAGAAACTTGCGAAATCGATCGAGAAACTCGCCAGCGCCGTCCCCGCGAATCCGGGCGGCAAAGTCGAGGCGAAACGAGTCGCCTACCTCGGCGGCGAAGTCATTCATCTCAAGATCGAAGGCATGGCGAGTTCGCACCTCGCCACATTCGGCATCTACAAAGACTGGTTCATCTACGCCCAATATCCCCAACCGGTGAAGGGTTTCATCATGCGTCAGGAAGGCAAGCTGCCGGCATGGAAACCGGATGCCGTCACGGCCAAGGCGCTTGCCGTGCTGCCGAAGGAATTTACAGGCGTGCAGGTATCCGATCCGCGTCCGACGATGAAGATGCTGTTGTCGCTTGCACCGGTCGTGTTGAATATGGTCAACGCTGCCGCATCGCCGTTCGTGCCGGGCTTCCGTCCTTTCGATATCGATCTGATCCCGCATGCATTGGAGGCCACAATGGATCTCTTCCCGAACGTGACGATCACGATCGACGACGGCAAACGCATCCGCACCGACACGCGCGGCTCGATCCTGCTGCCGTTCTGATATGGCGTCAAAATTCAAGCCCCACCATGAGCGAAGCGATTGGTGGGGATAGTTGCCCCCAGGAATCGCTGCGATCATCTTGGGGCGTAGGAAGATCAACTTTCGCTTGCACGTTCCTAACGGAGTGATACGCTCAATAACATGGGCAATCTTGTAACACATCGCACATCGCTCGCGTTGGTGGCGTTCCTCGCATGTATTGCACCCAGCGGGTGCAATGGGAGCGCCACGCCGCCACCTATCACGATTGGCCACGTCGGCGACAAATCGCGTGCGGACAAAGCAGGCGATCAGGCTGAGTTGGGCATTCGGCTTGCGCTTTCCGAATTGAACAAAGACAACGCACTCACCGAAGCCTTTCAGGGCCGGGCGGTGCAGGTCAGGCACACCGATACACGCGGCAATCTCGACGCCTTCGCTTCGCAGGCGGTTCGGCTCGATAGCGTCAACCGTGCCGTCGTGCTGCTCGGCGGGGCATCCGCGCGGGAAGTGTCGGCACTGGCGAATGTTAAAACACCGATCGTGGCGTTTCATGGTTCCTCAACTGAAGGCTCCAATTCGCACGTGCTGCACCTTGGGATCCGCCCCGGCGCTCAAGGCAACGCTTTGGCGATGGCTTGCATTCAAATCAGCCTATCGACACGCGTGTTTGCCATCCATGATGAACGCATCGCCGAGTCAGCCATTATCGGCGACGCTTTCGCAAGCAAAATGCAGGCCTCCGTCAAGGAAAGGAAAGCGAAGGTCGAACTGATAACCACGCGGTTCGGCGCCAAAGCGGAATGGTCGAGAATCAATCAGCTACTTCGCGAGCACACGCCCGATCTGGTGTTCTTTGCCGGCGAGGCGAGCGACTTCAATCTTTGGCATGCGGATCTTCGCTCGAAGAAAACCGACCTGCCGACCATTATTTTCGCCGGCAGCGATGGTGACGAGAAGCGATTCGATCTCGGCGCGGCGCCAACTTCCCAGGTTTTCTATGCGACAGCATTCCATGCGGGCGCGGAGAGCGAAAAGGTCCGCACGTTCACGAAGTCTTATGCCGATGCTTACCTGGAAACGCCGACCGTACATGCCGCCCTGGCCTATGATGGGTTGCGATTGACGATCGAGGCGATGAAGCGAGCCGCACCCTTGGCAACGCCTGAACGCATTCGCGAAGAATTGCTCAAACCTGCGGAAATCGACAGCGTGACTGGGCCGTTATTCGTTGAAAAATCCGGGCAGGTGGCGCGAACCATCTATGTCGTCAAATGGCATGGCAAGCAGGTGAGCCTTGTGCATACGGAATCGGCGAAGAAGGCGGAATAAATGCGGTGATGCAGAACGAACGCAAGGTGAGCGGATGCAAACGCTAACGACCGATACCGCCGATCATGAACCACCCGCTCAGCGCGTGCGCCGACATCTTGTGCGTGTCGCCGTCGTCGCCGGTACGATATTTGTCACGGCCTGGTGCTATCAGATGCACATATTCTTGGGTATCACAGCAACGTTTCTTGCGAAACATATTCTCGTCGCCGTGCTGGTCGCGGGAATGCGGGTGCCGATTCGCGACGATAAGAAGTGATGGAAGGTTGGCCCAGTGGTGAGGTAGTCCGAACCGCTGAGCTAACCACGCAATTATCCCAAGGGTTTGGAGTACCTCACCCTTGGGCTTTTTTTTACACACCTCAAACACTAAACTCCGGCCGGCGACGCGAAAGCTGTTGTTGCAATCGCGAGACGATGCTGGAATGCATTTGGCTCACGCGCGATTCGCTCAAGTCGAGCGTCGCGCCGATCTCCTTCATCGTCATGTCCTCGTAATAGTAGAGGATGATGATGAGCCGTTCGTTGCGATTCAAGCCGCGGGTCACGAGTCGCATCAGGTCGCGGTTTTGCAAGCGAAACGTCGGGTCGTCAGCTTTCTTGTCCTCAAGGATGTCGATCTCACGCACATCCTTGTAGCTGTCGGTCTCGTACCATTTTTTATTGAGGCTGACAAGACTGACGGCCGTGGCGTCGCCGTGAATCTTGTCGAATTCATCGAGCGTGACTCCAAGCCTTTCGGCCATTTCGTCCGGGCGTGGCGGACGTCCGAGGGACGCTTCGAGCCGTTTTCGCACGTCCTCTATTTTGGAATGCTTGCTGCGAACCAGGCGAGGAACCCAGTCCATCGAGCGAAGTTCATCGAGCATGGCGCCACGAATTCGCGGCACGCAGTAAGTCTCGAACTTGACGCCACGATTCAGATCGAATGCGTCGATGGCGTCCATAAGCCCGAATACGCCGGAGCTGATGAGGTCGTCGATATCGACCCCGTCGGGTAGACGGGACCAGATTCGCTCGGCATTGTATTTGACCAGCGAAAGGTAGATTTTGACCAATTGATTCCGTAACTCAACGGTCGGTTTTGCGCGATAGTCGCGCCAAAGTTGCGGGACATCTATGTCCACGTGCGTCACCATGGATTCCTCCCTGATGAGGTCCAGCCAAGGCGGCATGGCGAAACGCGGCGCTTACCCAAAAGCGATGCGCGTTTGTTCGTCGGCGTCACTTGAGCGCGGATTCACGAAGTTGCCGATGAATCGAACTCGCACCCTCCCCAGGGCGTGAGCCGTCGGCCTTCGTCGCAAATCCGCTTGAGTCGCCCCGTGAACTACCGATGATCTGCCAGGCTCCGCTAGCCTGAACCCCTGTAATCGGCGAGTTCCACCTGAACGCCACACGCCAATGTTGGAATGCGTCGTCCCCCGTGATGGAAGCCCGTCATGATATAACCACTCGCTTCGTTGTTATCGGCCCCTCGTTCTAGATGCTTGAGGGAAAGATTTACAAACAACAAAATCCCCAATGATCTCCCGACAAAATCCACACCAATTCCAATCACGGATCAGAGAATCCGCTTTGGACAAACGATCATCCCCCGATGATCGCGTATGGTGGGCGACACACCTGCCTGTCGTGTCGCTCGTTTCTTGTCGGTCGAAGTAAGGAGGCGGGGCTATAAACCAAGAGGCCGAAGTTGTCCAGTCGATTTGTCAAGAAAAAGGAGACGTCGATAAGCCCAAGGGTGAGGTAGGCCGAACCGTTGGAATAAATTTTGACGTGATCCCAGAGGTTCGGTGTACCTCACCTCTGGGCTTACTTAAACTTCACCGCCATGACCCACGTCACGCTCTTGCCGACGTTCACTGTATGCACGCGGTCGAGTTTGCCGCTGTCCCTATCGATGCGATACACGGCGAGCTTTCCGCTGCCTTCACCGGCGCCGAACAGCCAACGGCCATCGGGATCGATCTCAAACGAGCGCGGCGTCTTCTCCGTCGGCGTTTGGCCGAGCTTGGTCAGCTTGCCCGATGTCGGTTCAATAGCAAAGCCTGCCAGGCTGTCGTGTCCGCGGTTCGAGACCCAGACGAACTTGCCATCCGGATGCACCTTCACCTCAGCAGTGGTGTTCTTGCCGTTGAAATCGACGGGCAGCGTCGACAGTGTCTGGATCGCGATCAGGCCTGTGCGCTGGTCGAATTGATATGCGGTGATACTGTTGCCAACCTCATCCGACGCGAACGCCAGTTTCAGTGTCGGATGAAACGCCAAATGCCGTGGCCCGCCGTTCGACGCGCCAACGACCTTCGCGGGCGTGTCCCCGAATACGCCGGATTTCGTTCGCTGATACTGGTAGATCGCGTTCGGCTCGACGTGTGGCACGAAAAGCCAACGGTAGCTCGGATCGAACACGATCGCATGAGCCGTCTTGGCCGTGGTCGTCCGTCCGCTGGCGGTTTTGTTGAGCGTCCCGTCGGCCTCAACCTGGTGAACACTCCAATCGCCACCCATGTACGACGCTGAGAAGAGCGATTTGCTAATCGGATCGTAGCGAACGAACGCCGCATTTGCACCCTTGGCTCGCAATATTGTGTTGATGTGCGTCAGCTTGCCAGTCTGGCGATCGATGCGAAAACTTGCGAGCGAATCGATCGTCCGCAGCGACGCGAACAGGAACTTTCCGTCGGGATCGACACACAGCGACCCCGGTCCGCCCTCGACTGCAATCGCATCGATGGCAATCAGCGAGCCATCTTTGGGATTGAGCCGATAGGCCTGAATCTTTTTCTCAGGAGCCATGGAAGCATAAATAAACGTGTCCGCATGCAGCGTCATCGTGCAACTCGCGAACAGGAGGAACGACAAAAGCCAACGCATGGAAAGTCCTCGTGGTGAAGGAGTCAAGCCAAGTCGAACAGTCTTTTTATGCGAAGTGCCAGCCGGTTGCCATCACCACTCTCCACCATGAACACCAGCAATTGGTAAGAGATGACGGTCAGGAGTGCTTGGTCAGGCCTCCTCCTGCCGCGCTGCGGCAATCAGCTTACTACGACTCCCGGCCGCATTTCGTGGCCGCCTTGTCAGGCATCGTTGCGGCGAGGCACCTTCGGCAGTCGCAACGCGACAGAATGCAAGCTATTCCGATTGCGGCACACCGCCGAGGCTGCGCCAAATGTACCAGGTGCCGATCGAACGGTAGGGTTTCCAGCATTCGGCGAGGTCCGTGAGGGCGATCTTGTTCGGTAGGTCAGCGAGGGCATAATGCCTCTGCACGCCGGCGCGCAGGCCGTAGTCGCCGACGGGAAGTACGTCGGGTCGGCCGAGGCAGAAGATCAGGAACATCTCCGCGGTCCAGGGGCCGATGCCGCGCACTTGCGTCAACGTCGCTGCGACTTCATCGTCGGGCATGGCGTTCAGCTTTTTGAGAGGCACGGTGCCGTCGGTGCATTTCGCCGCCAAGTCGCGCAGCGATAGCAATTTGCCACGCGATAAGCCGGCGGCGCGTAGATCGTCGTCGTGGGCGGTAAGGATACGCTTGGGCTCAAACTTGCCGACCTTGTCGAGAACGCGTCCGCTGATGGCGATGGCGGCTTTCGTCGAGATTTGCTGAGAGATGATCGATCGTACAAGAACCTCGAAGGCGTCACCGTTTGTCTTGAGCGTGCATGGCCCGACCGACCGAATGATCGGCTTCAGAATCGAATCTCGCCGCGCCAGCGAGAGGCGGGCCTTTTTGAGAATGACCGGATCCATGAAGGGGGACCTCACGAAAAACGAAAACACCCGCGAAGCAGCAACGGCTCGCGGGTGTGGTAGACGGGAAGCTCACCGGCGGTTATTTTTTGGCTTTCTTCTTGGGTGGCGCTCCGGCTTCGAGGCCACCTGAAGCGCCTTCCTTGGTGAGCAGGATGTGGCTGATGGTCGGTCGCGGGGCGTTACCGATGTCTTCTTCCTCGTTTTTCTTATCCTCTTTCTTGGCGGGTTTGACGGGTATCAGCGTCAGCTTGACTTCGGCGCCGGGGGCGACTTCGTCCATCTTGGCGGTGTAGCCTGGCTTGGACTTGTCGGTGCCGCGTAGCTCGGCGATTTCCTTTTCGTTGTATTTCTTGATGTTGCCGATATCGTCGTATTCAAACGCGAGGTAGAGTTTGCGCAGGCCGACCTTTTCATCCAACTCCAACTCGAAGTTTTTTGAGGTGGTGACGACAATGAACGGGGCGTTCGCATTGTTATTGGGCTTGCCGTCCTTACCATTGGCGGGAACGGCGGATTTTTGCATTTGGGCCATGAACTGGGCGTTTTGCTGTTGAAAACGGATCATGTCTTGCTGGGCTTTTTGCAAGGCTCTTTGGCGTTCCTGCGGATTCTTGGCGGTAGCGGCGATCTGTTGCTGACGCATCAGGTCGGCATAGGTTTTCATCAGTTGCATTTGCTGATTGGCCTGGGGGTTGCCCTTGGGGTTCTTCACGGCCGGATTCTTTCCAGTTGCCGCGGGATCTTTGTATTTTGGGTTTGGCTCATAATGCGGGAAATCGACGCGAAACATTAGCGTGGTGCCTGACATACCAACGACAGTCCCAGTCATCTCTTTCTTGTACTGAATAGCCTTGTAATCCGCGGCCGACGCAATTTCGCTTTTGTTGGCCGGCTCTTTTTTCTTCTGCGCACTTAGCTCAGCGGTATCCCAGGTCCCTAATACGAAGAGTATCAAACCAAAACAGCCGACGCGGAGTAAGTGTGACATGCTGATTCCTCCCGCTGCATCGTAATCGAACTTCGCACCACAATAAATATATCATTCCCTCACCTTTTAGACGGCACAGGGCGGAAAAAGTTCCGGAAAAAGTAACGTTCACGGAAAGCGCTAACGCCAGGAGCGCCCCGGCTTGCCGAGGGCAATATGCAGCCACGGACAATTCGGATGGCACGAATAGGGAAAGATGCTGGCACAGCATCTTTCCCTATTCGTGCCATTCGTGGTTCAGCTCGTTTAAACGTGTCTTGCACCGTGCGATTCGCCGTCTGCTAAGATAAAATCGTCGCCCCGATATTACGAGTTGTCATCATGCCTACGATCCTCTGCTTGTCTGCATTGCTATGCCTTACACAAATTCCGCCGGATTTTCGTGATCGTGATCGGCATCCGCTGGCGCCGAGCTTGCCGTTGCTGACAAAGGACGAATCGAAAAAGATCGACACCGTCATCGAACGCTTCATTCAATACGACATCGGCGTGCTCAAAGGCGCCGAAGGCAAGAAGGCACTCGACGATTTCAACAACCTCGGCCCCGAAGCGACGTTCAACCTCATCCACGGGTTGAACCGCACAGCCAATATCCAGTCGAGTTGCCCGGCCGTTATCATCGCCAAGAAGCTTGCGTCGATCTATTCCACGACAGAAGACCTCCAACTGCTCGGCTACTCCAAAGACCTCATCGGCATCGGCGTGACCGGCAATCGCCATCTCGGCGTCATCCGCGATTTGCAGACGAACATCCTCCTGCGCAAGGGCTATCTGCATCGCAAAGCTCTTGTGGCTGGCGGGACGAAATCCTATGCCGAGCTGGAATCGGCGGTCAGCAAGGGAAACGTCGCGCAAAAGAAAGCGGCGTTGACAGAGGCGGAAAAACGCCAAGGCCCGAAAGCGATCGGCGTGCTACTCATGGGCATCGCAAGTTCGGATGCCGAGTTGTCGCAGTGGTCGCGTGGGTTGCTCGACAAGAACCTCCTGCGCGAATCGGCTGACTCGCTCAAGTTGCTCATTAAGGACAAACGCAAGGAGGTGCGACTCGCCGCCGTCGGCGCGATCAACGCCAAGAAACTACGGCTCGGCAGCGAACTGATCGACTTGTTGCTCGACCCGGAGATCGAGGTGCGCGAAGCGTCGCGCCAGGCCCTCGTGCGGATGGCGAATGGCCGTGACTTCGGGCCGGAATCGAGTGCCAACGTCGTTGAACGCGAAGCGGCCGTGATGCGCTGGCGGGCGTGGTGGAAGACAGGAAAGTAACCGATTCCAGCTTATCGTTTAGCGCTCGCATGGCATACAGCGAGCGCTAAACGACAAGCGAAAAACCTCACCGCCCCTGCCGCCGGCGACGGAACTCTTGCAATTGCCATAATGCGAATAGGCCGACGGCGAACCCGGTCACTCCGCCAACCGTCAGCGTGCGCCACCATTCACGCCGTGCCGCCGCACTTGGGTCCTCGTCCTTGAGAATGTTGCCGAGTTGCACTGCGGCCAACAGTTGTTCGGGAGGCAGGTTTCTCACGAATTCGCCGAGTTTTTCCTTGCGCGATTGAATCTCCTTCAGTGCGAAGCGCGTGCGGTTCAGTGGAGGATCGATTTCATTGAAGATGGCGTAGGCGTCCCGAATCGCTCGGTTTTTCTGATCTTCTTTTTGCGTATCCATCGCAATGGCGTTGAATACCTCCGCCAGTTGCCAAAGCAAACGCTGGTCACCCGGCATCCATATTAGAAGCTGTTCGACGATCTCAACAGATTGGCTGGGCAGTTTCTTCTTCTCCTCGTCGGCGATCTTGCCCGGTTCAAAAAGACCTTTGTTATTGACGTAACGAATCGGCTTGCGTTCGCCGTCGATGATTTCGACAAAGATCGGGTCGACCGTTTCCTCCGCCGGCTTGCCCTGGGCTTCTAATCGGGCCTCGCGAACCCGATTGCGGATGAGCCTTTCGAGGTGGACTTCCGCCGCGCGAAATCGGTCAAATTCGGTTTCCACCAGTCCGAGGCTGATAACGAATGGCTTCAATTCCTCTTTCACGAGTGCGTAGTTCGTCGGCCAAAGTTTGAGCGTCTGAGTCATGAGTTCGGGCGATTTTTTGCGGAAGTCGGCGTTATTGGAGAGGAAATTCGCCATCGCGAATTGCGACCAGACGATGAAGTTTTCGGGATGCTCGCGCGTCAGCGGCATAAGTTGCTGGGTCGCCTCATAGGCTTTGCCCCGACGTATCAAGACGGCGCTGTAGTTAAGCTTATCCTCGAGTGTTTTGAGATTGCCCGTACCCGAGCGCCCGAGCATTTCCATCATCAAGTAACGCTTGCGGATCGGCGGTTGGCCTTCAGAGGGATCGACTGCGACGGTCTTTAATTCATCGTGAATTCGTTTGAAGAAGTTGCGAAAGTCCCGGCTGTATGCCTTGATTTCATGGTCGGTGTCGAACGTGGTATAGATACCAGCCTGCGCGGGCTGCGTGACGAATACGAAAACCATCAACAAACCGAAAATGCTAATTTGACGGAGCATGACGGTGCACTCCAGGATAGAACAACAAGAAAAACGCTCAATTGGGAGCAAGCGAGCGCCAAGCTGCAAGCGGCGATCATCCGCTTCCTTTCTGATACTCGCACGTCACCGTGGTGCTGATGCCGCCGCGTGGCGTGAAGGCGCCGACGACTTTCAACCTTCTCGGCTGGCTGGCGTTGACGAAATCGTCAAGCAAACGATTGATCACGTTCTCGTAGAAAATCCCCGCATTGCGAAATCGCTGCAAGTAGAGCTTGAGCGATTTTAACTCCACGCACAACGTGTCGGGCGTATAGATGTACGTGATTGTGCCGAAATCGGGCTGCCCGGTCTTCGGACACATCGAAGTGAATTCCGGGCAGACGATTTCGATGACGTAATCGCGCTGCGGGAACTGATTCGGAAACGTTTCGAGCTGCTCGCCCGCGGGTGCTTCTGGCATCTAAGGATTCCTTGGTATTTGCCGCTTGCGGCTTAGCGCTCAATAGGAACCTGTTGAGCGCTAAGCCGCAAGCGGAAAACGACATCACACAACCTCGACAACCACTTTGCCTAACACGTCCATCTTAGGCGTTACGCCGAGGCCCGGCGCGGTGCTCGCGGCGAGTCGGCCGTTTTTGCGTTGCGGGGCACCGTCGGCAAACGACACGGTGACGTAGCTGTTGAAGTCGGTCGCCGTGAATAGGAACTCGGTCGGCGTGCTATGTGCCAAATGCGCTATCGCCGCGGTGACGATGTCGCCGCCCCAGCTGTCTTCAAGCGTCATGACGATGCCGAGCGACGCACACAGATCGCGAGCTTGCCTTGCCTTCGTCAATCCGCCGAGCTTGCTGATCTTGAGGTTGACGACATCCATTGCCTGATCGCTGTGAGCACGTACCAACATGTCGAGCGAATCGACGACTTCATCGAGCACGAACGGATGATCGCAATGGCGGCGGACCGACAGGCATTCCTCGTAGCTCAAGCATGGCTGTTCGATGTAGACGTCGATGTCGCGCACCGCTCGGACGACGCGCATGGCATCGTGCATGCGCCAGCCGGTGTTGGCGTCGGCGACGAGGCGATCGCCCGGCTGCAGAACGCTCGCCACGGCTCGAATGCGGGCGATGTCGTCTGCCGGATCGCCGCCGACTTTGAGTTGGAAGCGCTGATACCCTTCCGCGCGATAGCCGACCACACGCTGGGCCATCGCGTCGGGAGCCTCCTGCGAGATGGCGCGGTAAAGGCCGAAATCGTCGCCGAACCGCCCGCCCATGAGCGTGCAGACCGGCTGGCCTGTGGCCTTGCCGAGCAAATCCCAGCACGCCATGTCGATGCCTGATTTGACATAGGCGTGGCCTTTGAGTGCGGCATCCATGCGATGGTTCAGCTTGCCCAGTTCGCGCGGATCCATGCCCAGCAAGTGTGGCCCGAGTTCGGCGATACCCGCACGAACGCCATTGGCGTAGGCCGGTAGATAGAACGGCCCGAGCGGACAGACTTCGCCGAACCCCGTCAAACCCGCATCGGTGTCGATGGCGACGACCGTGCTGTCAAACACGTTAACCGATTTCCCGCCCGACCACTTGTAATTGCCCTCGCGCAACGGCAACTCGACGCGGTAGACTCGGATGCGGGTGATTTTCATTCGCGGTCCTCATGCGTGTCAGAGCCGCGCACGAAGTAAGCGGTCGGAGAATTCCCCCGCTTACTTCATGCGCGGATCTTTCATGATCGAATTCGTTCGTGCGAGGTGTAGGTTACCTCTGGCGCAATCGTCCGTCAAGCAAGAGCCGCTCCGTTTCCTGGTTAGTTCCGACGCGCAGCCGAGCGTGAACACAAAGCCTGCGCTCCGCTGCGAGTCGCGGCTAAACAAAACACGGGAACGTCGTACACTGTCTGAGTAACATCCCTACCCATTGCTGGAATCATCCATGAGCCGCCGTGCTGTTCAACTCCTCACCGATGGCGAAAACATCGAGGAAATCTACGTCGTCGCCGAAAAACAATTGCGGACCAATCGCCAGGGCGGGCTGTACCTGCAAGTCGAACTGCGCGACCGCACCGGCTCGATCGTCGCTCGGCTCTGGAACGCCACCGAGGCTCAGGGAAACGCGTTTGTCGAAGGCGATTTTATTCGCGTCCGAGGCAAGGTCCAGCTGTTCCAGGGCGCGCTTCAACTCATCTTCACGAGTTTTGACCGCGTCGATCCCAGCCGAGTCGCCATCGAGGAATTCGTCACGCGCTCCGATCAGGACATCCAGAAACTTTACGACCGCCTGCGAACCTATCTCCTCAAACTTGGCGATATCCACCTGCGTGCTTTGGCCGAGTGTTTCTTGATGGACGATGCGTTCGTGCAAGGCCTGCGACAGTCGCCGGCGGGAATTCGCAATCATCACGCCTACGTCGGCGGCTTGCTGGAGCACGTCGTCACGATGCTCGACATTGCCGACCGCATCGCACCGCTATATCCGAATCTCAATCGCGACATGTTGCTCATGGGTGTCTTCCTGCACGACATCGGCAAGATTCGCGAACTCACCGGCCTGGCGGTGTTCGGGTATTCCGACGAAGGCCAGCTGGTGGGCCACATCGATATAGGCGTCGAACTGCTCAACGAAAAAGTCGCGAAAGTGCCCGATTTGACGGGCGAGCCATTTCCGCGCGAACATTTGTTGAGGCTCAAGCATCTTATCGTAAGCCATCATGGGACGTATGAGTTCGGAAGTCCGCGCTTGCCCATGACGCCCGAGGCGATTGCCCTGCATTACATCGACAATCTCGACGCCAAATTGCACACCTTCCTACGCGATATCCGCGACGATCGCAATGCGACTTCCGCCTGGACACCGTATAATCAAAGTATGCAGCGTCGCCTGTTCAAGGGCATTCGCGAAGGCTCGGAACCGGTCGCGGATTGACCAAATGAATTCCGCTTGCGGCTTAGCGCTCGGTGAATCCCACATGAGCGCTAAGCCGCAAGCGGCGAATTCGGAACATTCCATCACCTCGGAAAGAGCGCATAACTATTATCAAGAAAGAACATGTCCAACTACCAAACACAAATCATCAGTACCCTCTCGCAGCCGAGTTATCACCCGGTCAAGCCGAAAGCGTTGGCCCGCGTGCTCGGCATTTCGGGCGAAGCCTACAACGACTTCAAAACCGCTCTCAAAGAATTGATCAGCCAGGGCCGCGTCGAAATCAGCAAGGGCAATGCCATCCGCTTGCTCGGCACGCGAGGCACGCTCACCGGCATCTTTCGCAAGAGCAACTCAGGCCATGGCTTCGTGCGGCCCAATCCCGATGAAGGCCATAAGTTCACCGAAGTCTTCATCCCCGAAGACGCCATTCACGGCGCCACCACGGGCGACATCGTCCTCGTCCGCGTCAGGCCGTCGCGCAAGCAGCACGAGCGTGGCCCCAAGGGTGACATCGTCCAGGTGCTCGAACGCTCCACCAGCCAATTCGTTGGTACCTACTTCACCCGCGATGGGTTGTTCTACGTCCGCATCGACGGAACCGTTTTCTCCCACAGCGTTCTCGTCGGAGACCCGACTGCTAAAGGCGCCAAGCCCAACGACAAAGTCGTCGTCGAAATGATCCGCTTTCCCACTGCGGACGCACGCGGCGAGGCCGTCATCACCGAGGTGCTCGGCGCGCACGGCCGGGCCGGTGTCGATACGCTCTCCATCATCCGCGCAATGGGAATCCCCGATGCGTTTCCCGAGGATGTCCTCGAAGAAGCACGCCAGGTCACCGCGAAATTTACCGACGAAATCCCCGCAGACCGCGAGGATTTCACCAACACGCTGACGATCACGATCGACCCCGTCGATGCCCGCGATTTCGACGATGCGATCTCGCTGACCATCGACCCGAAGAGCAAGCATTGGCTGCTCGCCGTTCATATCGCCGACGTCGGCCAATTCGCCAAGCCCGGTTCAGGTTTGGACGCCGAAGCGCGCAAGCGCGGCACGAGCGTCTACCTGCCGCAGCGTGTCGTTCCAATGTTTCCCGAGTTGATCTCGAACGGCCTGGCAAGTCTGCAACAAGACAAAGTTCGGCTCGTGAAGTCTGCCCTGATCGACCTGACACCGATGGGGCAAAAAGCCCACATTCGCTTCGCCAATAGCGCGATCAAGAACCAACGACGATTCAGCTATGAAGAAGTCTCTGCCGTCCTCGCCAAGGCGAATACCGGCGAAGGCGACGCGCCCGAAGTCACGCCGGAAATCCGCGCCATGCTTCTGCACATGCGCGATCTTGCGACGATCATGCACAAACGCCGAGTCAAACGCGGCGCCCTCGAACTTCAGATGCCCGAGATCGGTCTGGAGTACGACGAACATGGCAAAGTTAGCGGCGCTCATTTCCGCAAGCACGACATCAGCCATCGCATCGTCGAGGAATTCATGCTCGCCGCCAATGAAGCCGTCGCGCAGCATCTCGACGACAAAGGCCTCTTCTTCCTCCGTCGTGTGCATCCCGCTCCCGAGCCAAGCAAGCTCAAGAGCTTCGCGGAGTTCGCCCGCATTCTGGGCTACAAAATCAAGAGCGAAGCCGATCGTTTCACGCTACAGCGCATTCTGCAAGAATCGGCAAACAAACCGGAGATGCACGCCGTCCATTACGCTTTGCTTCGCAGCCTCAAGCAGGCAACCTACAGCCCGGACAAGGACGACCACTACGCCCTGGCAAGCGAGAACTACTGCCATTTCACCTCGCCGATTCGCCGCTATCCCGATTTGCAGGTGCACCGCTTGCTCGATCATCTTATTCGGCGTGGCCGCGCGAGCAGCAATCTCGACGAACTGCGGGTGCTGGGCGAGCACTGCAGCAAAACGGAACGCCGGGCGGAGACAGCCGAGCGCGAACTCGTCAAACTTCGCTTGCTGGTCTACATGAACGAGCGCATCGGCACCGACATGCACGCGATCATCACTGGCGTGGCGGACTACGGCTTCTTCGCCCAGGCCGAGGCGATGCCCGTCGAGGGCTTGGTGCACATCACGACCTTGCCCGACGACTACTACTACTTCGACGATACCTCGCACACGCTTGTCGGCCAGCGCACCGACCGCCGCTTCCGCCTGGGCGACAGAGTCGAAGTGACGGTGGTGCGCGTCGATTTGTCGCGCCGCCAACTCGACTTCCGCATCAAAGGCACCAACGAACGCTTGCCCGATGTGCGAAGGCGGCGGTAGCATGAAGGGGGGCGGGAGGCTGTGTAAGACAATTGACCTATATAGGCTCCCGTCGGCTGCGGAAAAAAATCCTGTTTCATTGGTCCACGGTTGCTCGCCTGGGCCATGGGCATGAAGCGGACGCCGGCCAGCTTGTGCTTCTGAATTTCCTGATAAAGAGTGGCCGATATTCCATGTGCCGTCGGCACGGCTAGTAGCGGAAACAATGACACTTCTCTCTATTTTCCGCCATAATCTTCACCACAGAGGCACAAAGGCACCGAGAAAAGCATCGGAAAAATGCGAACCCACTCTCTATGAATTGATGACTGTCGTCGACAAAAACCAGGAGTGCACAACTCCCAGTTCTTCGCATTCTCCCTGTGCCTCTGTGGTTAACGTTGGACTGGCGATGAGAGAGAAGTGGCGGAATAATTGCAGATTATCTGGAATGTGCTTCAGCGCATTCCCCCACCAATCGCTTCGCTCATGGTGGGGCTTGGGATCACAGCAAGCCCGCGGCGATGGTGTTCGAGAGGCGTGCGAGGAATCGGCCGTCGGGTTCCTGCGGCTGAGTGGTGAAGAGGATGAAGTACGACTCCGTATCAGGATCAATCCAGCAGAGCGTGCCAGTCGAGCCCCAATGGCCATAAGTGCGCGGGCCAAGCAGATCGCCGAAGTTCGCTGAATGCGCTGGCCAATTCAACCGCCAACCGAGGCCCCATGGCTTGCATCGGCGATCCTCCTCGGGCACGCGCGGCATGGCGGCCAGCTGATTCGACGTCATCGCCCGCACGCTCGCCGGGCTGAGGATGCGCACCTTCCCCAACACGCCGCCGTTGAGCATCATTTGGCAATAGCGTGCGAAATCGCTCGGCGTCGTGACAAGCCCGCCCCACGGGGCGCCGAAACCAAGCCAATAGGCACTGTTCCAGTTCCAGTCGGCTTTCTCCAACTCCTTCGGCACACGGACATGCGCGACTCGCTCACGCCGATTGGCGGGGCAGCCGAGCGATGTGTCGTTCATCTCGAGCGGCCCGAAGACCTCTTTAGCGAGAAAATCGGCGAGCGTCATACCGGCGATTTGATGGACAATCTCAGCAAGCATCGCCGTGCCCATGCTCTGATAGCTGACGCGTGTGCCGGGCGGAAACAGTAGTTTCAACCGACAGGTTTCCTGGATGAACGCCGGAAGTTGGCTATGCGTTCGCCTCAGCTTTTCGTTGTCGGGCAGCATGTCGGGCAGGCCAGAGGTGTGCGTCATGAGGTGGCGTACTTGCACGTCGCGTTTGTCATGGGCAGCGAACGCGGGCACGATGTCGGCCACGCGATCGTCGAGCGCGAGTCGGCCACGCTCGACGAGCATCATGACGGCGGCGACCGTCACCGGCTTCGTGATCGACGCGATTAAGAACAGCGCATCCTTCGCCAATGCTGGTGCGTCCTTCGCTGGACGCTGGCGTCCAATCAAGCGCTGATCGATGGTTCGCCCTCGCCGGCCAACGATCCAGCCCGCGGCGGGGATGCGATCCTCCGTGACCCAGCGTTGCACGAGTTCGTCCGCGCGGCGCAAGGCGGCGGGATCGAGGTTTAAAGCTTCGGGATTGTCAATGCTGAGTCGGGCCATTACTCGCTCCGATTAACGGGTTTTTCGCTTGCGGCTTAGCGCTCGCGTGGGCCACATCGAGCGCTAAGCCGCAAGCGGAAGGTAGGGATCAATCTTTACTTGCCCCCATCGGAGACGGCATACAGGGTCTTGAACCCGCGCAGATAGATTCGCCCCTGCGACGGAGCGGGGGAAGCCGTGAAGATATCGTTGAGATAGTTATCCGCCAGAACCTCGAGCTTGCGTCCGGCCTTCAGAACCGTGACGTTGCCGCTGTCGCGACCGGTGAGATAGATCTTGTCGTCAGCACACAACGGCGAAGCACGATAGCGTCCCTTGGTCAGGTCTTTCCGGTAAACTTCCTCGCCCGATTTCAAATCGAGGACGCGCAATTCGCGATTGCTTTGCGGCAAGTACACCAGGCCATCGTGGATCAACGGCACGGAGACATCGGGCGCGCCGGTGTTGATACGCCATTGCTCCAGCGGACTGCCCGTTTTGATAAACCCGGTGGCACCGGCCTTGATACTTACCACATGCAATCCGCGGCACGTTGGTACGATCAATTGGTCGCCGGCGGCGGCGGGCGAGGCGATCATGCGGTGGTTCGACTTGTTGCCCTTACCGGGATTGAGATCGCCCAATCGCCACATTTCAGCGCCGTCCTTCATGCTATGACCGGTGGCGTAGTCGCAGCCCAGGATAACGAGATTCAGTGCTTTACCATTCATCCACAGAACGGGAGAGGTGTAGGCCTCACGGCTCTCGCCGACGGCGTCGGTCTTGCGTTCGACTTTCCAGGCATCACTACCGGTTGTCTTGTCGATGGCGATGACCCATTGGCCGCCATTGGTGAGCAGGGCAAGGTAGAGTCGATTTTCATGGAGCAAGGGGGTATTGTGCATGCCATGCCCGATGGAGAATTTGCCATAGCGTTTCTGGACATTGAATTTCCAGATTTCTTTGCCATCGAAATCATGGCAGGCGAAATCACCACTACCGTAGTAGGAGTAGACATATTTGCCATCGGTGCTGGGCGATGGCGAAGCGTCATTGCCTTCGCCGCCCATGGCGGGGCCGCGCGAGATCTGGCTGACAGCCTGTTTCCAAAGCAGTTTGCCATCGGTCTTGACGCACAGAAGAACCAGGTCTTTGCCATCGACGCTGGTGAGGAAAATGCGGTCGTTCCAGATGGCGGGCGTGGAACCGCCGGGGCCAGGCAGGTCCACCTTCCAGGCGATGTTCTTGGTAGCGTCCCACGAGATGGGAAGCCCCTTTTCCTTGGAATGGCCGTCGTAGCTGGGACCACGCCATTGCGGCCAATTGTCGGCGTGAACGGCGGTGATTGTTACCAGTAGTACAAGGCAGGCAAATGAAACGTGTCGCATGGGGGACTCTCAAAAATGGTGGAATGTTTGGCGGGACAATTCTAAGGTCGATGATACCGATTCCGCACGCGGTTGGTATGGGATTCGTATTGCCGCTTGCGGCTTAGCGCTCAACAGGTACGTGCTGAGCGCTAAGCCGCAAGCGGGAAAATCGCGAATCACTTCTTCTTCCCCAACACATACCGATCCAGCCAGGCCAAGTCCCATTCCAGCTTCGCCTGGCGGTTGCGATATTTGGACAGGCCGTGGGCTTCTCCTGGATAGACGATCAACTCGGCCGGCACATTCAGGTTTTCCTTGAGCGTGCGATACAACATTCGGCTCTGCGCCGGCGGGCAGCGCTCGTCGTTCGCGCCGACGTGAATCAGCGTCGGCGTGCGCACCTTGCCTAGGTCGTACGTCGGCGATGCCTTGTGATACTGCATCGGATTCGTCCACGGCAAACCTTGCTTGAACACCATTGTGTAGGCCGGTTCGTCGTTCGCGCCCCATTCCATGACGGCATCGACGATGCCCGCGCCGCTGATCGCCGCCTTGAAGCGATTCGTCTTCGTGATGATGCAGTTCGTCAGATACCCGCCGTTCGACCAACCGCTGACCGCGAGTTTATCGGGATCAGCTATGCCCCGTTGGACCAGCGCGTCGACGCCACTGAGAATGTCCTCGACATCGAGATCGTTCTCCCGGCCAATCAGGTCGGCGGTGAACTTATCGCCATAGCCGGTCGAACCGCGATAGTTGGGACAGAACACCGCATAGCCGCGCGAAGGTAGCAGCGTGCGGCCGTAAATCCAGTATTGCAGTTTGAAATACGTCGCAGTCGTCGGGCCGCCGTGAATCTCGACGACCAATGGAACCTTGTCGCCCTTCTTGTAATCGTGAGGCAATTCGAGAATGCCTTCCACCGCCTGGCCGCCGGCGCCTTTCCAGGACACGACGGAGAGTTGCGGCAGCTTCCATTCTGAGACCTGTGGGTTCACGTTCGTCAAACGTTCGAGATTAATTGCGTAACTCGCGGACACATCAGGCAAACGCGTCGGCGTCGCCATAATGACGGCGTATTTATAGTTGGCGTTTGTGTCCGCCGCCAGCGCGAACTGTTCAACGACCACATCCCCACTCGACTTCGTGAAATAGTTGGGCGTCGTCGATGTCGCCTTGTTTACGCCCATAAGCCGAACACGGGCCTTCTCCTCGGCGAGAAAATAGAATTGGTCCTGGCCAAACCACACGATCGGCGAACCGTAGCCGCGAATGTGCACGCCGGCGGGCCGCGGCATCTTCGTCGTGGCCGGAGTTTCACCTGCTAGGTCGCCGATGAATATCTCGGCAGGGTAGCCATCGAAGATTACGTTGAACGCAAGTTTATTGCCAATCGGGTTCCACGCGACATGTTCGAGCCAGGCGTAGGGCGACGACACCTTCTTGCGATAACCTTCCTCCGGCAGCGTGACGATCTTCTTGGCCGCCGCGGTCCAGACATCAACGCGTGATTGGCCTTCAAAGCTGACCACTTTGTCGTCCGGCGTGGTAATCATCGCGATCCGCTTTTGATCGCGAGTGACGCTGAACTCGCGGATATTGCGACCTGCGTCGATCAGTTTTTCGGAGCGGCGAGATCGCAGGTCGAGCTTCCAAATCTGCCCGATGCGATTTTGGCCGTGGCCATAATCGAGCTTGCTAAACTTGGCGCGAAGTCCGAATTCGTCGTGCTCGATCCGGTCAATATGCACAAGATAATAGAGCGACTGCCCGTCAAGCGAAATCTGGTACGCTTCGACGCCGCCGTCGACGCGCGTCAACGGTTCCGCGACCGCAGGGCCATCGGTGGCGATGCACCAGACCTGGGCCTTGCCATCGTAGGGCGGTCGCTTTTCGCCGTCGCGTTTGCGATTGGCGAGGTAGTAGACCTCGCCGCCCTTGGCGTCGAATTGCAGCGAGCGAGCGCTGGCGCGATCCGCAGTTAACCGGCGCGATGGGCCGCCTTGCGTCGGCACAATCCACAACTCGGTCTTGCGATCGTCGGTCGATTCCTGCCAACGGCCTTCGGTGTAGGCGATCCATTTCTCGGAGTAGGCGATGCCGAAGAGGTCGGCCTGGGTGAAGTAATCCGCGACGGTAATGGCACGTTTCGCCGGCGCGGGTTGGGCGTAGAGAAGGCAGGGGACCAGCAACGCAACGACGAGAATGGCGAGATAGCGCATCGACCGACTCCAGAAGTGAGGATTCTTGATTTCCGCTTGCGGCTTAGCGCTCAGGTGGTACGTTACGAGCGCAAAGCCGCAAGCGGCATAATGAAAACGTGCCGTTATCCTACGCCGAGCGCAACAAAAAACTCCTCAGTAACGAGGAGTTTTTTGGTTTGCTTTCGGTGGATTGCAATTGAACATTGTTAGCGTGCAACCGTCTGAACGACCTTGTTGAAGTTCACTTGAATATCAACGCCCGGAACGATCGTGATCTGCTGGGCATCGCGAACCGTTTGGCCGTCGCGGGCCAACTCAACACGCATCGTGTACATATACACGCGTGCTGGGTCGAGGTCCGGCGTGTTGAACGTGCGAACACCGCCGGTCAGCGGGCATTCGACGTTATCAACAAACAGCTTCGCGTCGGCAGGCAGGCTGACGACGATCTTGCTGTTGCGACCAGGAGCGGCCCCTTCTTCCTGCTGCTTCGGAGCGGGGACGGGTTCCGATTTCTTGACCTTGGCCCGGAGTGCTTCGAGTTCACGTCGCAACGCATCGATTTCCGCACTGTTCGACTTCGGCACGGGCACAACCCGCGGTGCTGGATTTGCCGTCGGAGGGACGCCAAAGCTCGAGACGCAGGTGCACGGGGCATAGTAAACTCGAGCGCAACCGGTCGAGCACGGGTTGACGTAGGTCGAGTAATGGCCATGGTAATGCCAAAGCAGTGGACGATGGTGATACGAATGGAACGAGCTATTGCAACCGTAGTTAGAATAACCACTGTAGCCCGCGTATCCGCTGTAGCAGGCCGAATGGCAGCTATAGGTCGCGCATGTGACGTAGGACGACGAGTGACAACGGAAGTGCGACAAATGGCAGAACGCAGGTGTCGTGCTACCGGCGGCGATCATGGTCGCCAAAACAATGCTGTACATTTCCCTCTCCCTTCGCAGGAGGCTTCATCCGCGCTGGGTGGGATGAAGCCGGCCATGCCCCATAGATATTGATTGCTGGATCAGTTAATTCGATCGCAACGATCCCTCGCTTTGTAGCGAATGCGGACTTTGTGTCGCTTGAGACGATTGCGTCGGATTTTATATTAGCATAAAAAACGCCGAACGGTCTGTCAAAGGAAAAACAAGAAAAATAGGAAAGATTGGATAAATAGGAAGAATTGAAAGAATAGCTATATCTAAAACGATGCTAGTGTGGACATTTGATCATATTTCCTGCAATTTGTTGCAAATATCCCGCGCGAGTTTATCCAAGCGTTAGGTGACCCGTGCTGACCCAGGATCAACGTTTTTGGAACAACTCCGACTGCACAAGATTCTCGATTATTGTGCGGAGCTGGTAGCCGTTTTGTTTACTCGCCTGGGCAATCGTTTTGATTTGCTCAGTATCATCGATCGTCATCACTCGGCGTAAAGCGAACGTTGCCAGTTGCTCGACAAACGCTTCGGCGAAGCGATCGAGATCGCGGACCAACACTTGTTTGAACTCGTCCGGCCCTTTGAACGCCAGCCCGTTCGGAAGCATGCCGCTGGCATCGATGAGCGGGTCATCCCCCTTGCCGCCCTGGACTTGTTCACGGGTTCGCCAGCGGCCGATCGCGTCGAAATTGTCGAATGCGAAGCCGAGCGGATCGATCTTCTGGTGACACGAAGCACAGGTCGCATGCGTTGTATGTGCTTCGAGTTGCTGGCGAATCGTCGCCTTCGGTTTGTTGCTCGGCGTCGGTGCGAGCGGTTCGATGTTCGGCGGTGGGGGTGGCGGGGTTCGGCCGAAGATCGCCTCCGACACCCACACGCCGCGATGTACCGGGCGATGTCGTGTGCCGTCGGAAGTCAACGACAACACGGATGCGTGCGTCAGCAATCCGCCGCGATGATCCTCGGCATGGAGCTTCATTTTCTGGAAGCTCGTGTCCTTCAACGGCGGCATGCCATAATGCAGGGCGAGCCGAGGGTTGAGCATAGTCCAGTCCGAGACGAGGAACTCGCGGAGCGACAGATTCTCCTTGAAGACGGCATCGAAATAGAGCGTCGATTCGAGCACCATGCTATCTTCGAGCCATTTGTCGTAGTCCGGGTAGAGTTCCGCATCGGCTTGAAATTGGCCAACGCGATGCAGTTGCAGCCATTGCCTGGGGAAAGCGTTCGTGAAACGCTTGATCTTCGCGTCGCCGAGCATGCGGCCAAGCTGGGCACGCAGCACGTCAGGCTTGGTCAGCGTGCCAGTTCGGGCGGCGGCGAAGAGTTCTTCGTCCGGCATCGAACTCCAGAGAAACGACGAGAGCCTTGAGGCGAGTTCCCAATCGTTGACCTTGGCCCGTTTTTGGCCGGGCGTGCCTTCTTCGATGTAATAGAAATTTTTCGACGTCAGGATGCCGACCAGCGCCGCTCGATACGCGGAACGGAAGTTTTCACCGGCCTTGAGTTCGACCTGCACCAGCTTGAGGTAGCGATCCATTTCCGCATCGGTCGCGGGCCGACGCCAGGCTTGCGTGGCAAACCGCTGCAACGATTCTCGGGCGGCGGTCAAGTCGCCGTCTTTCCCTGGGATCAGCCCGTCGCGTTTTTTCTTGTCGGCCTCGGACACGATCGGCCCCTCGGCTTCCACCCAGTCCACGATCAGCATCGGATAAATCGGTTGGCCTTCGTCGCTGAAAAGCTGATAGCCCGTCGGACGACGATCTTGCTGAACGATTTTCGTGCTGCGAAAGACGAATTGGGTGTTGCTGAGCGTATGCCCATCGGAAAACGTGCCAGGCGATTCGTTCTTGAGCGTGAATGCTCCTTCAGGAAGGAACGCCTCGATCTCGACAATCGTTGGCTTGTCTTCCGGCGCCGACACATCGCGACCAACGATCGACCGTTTCAATCCGTGGTGCCACAACGCCAAATGCGGCACCCGTCCCTTAAACGAAGGCAGGGCGCTCAACTGAATGCGAATGCGATAAAGCCCGGGCGAGCTAGCGTTGAACATGTGTTGGCCGTGACCGGGCCAAAACAGCCAGCGAACCGGATCGGCGTTGGTCTCGATGGCAGCCCCCGCGTCGGCCGCTTTACGCGTCTTCTGCGTCTTCAGCGGCGACGGTGGCAAGGCGCGTTCGAGCACCGTCTCCGCGGCACGGAAATAGCGCTCGACATGCGAAGGCGACAGCGACAGCAGCGA
This sequence comes from Singulisphaera sp. GP187, assembly GCA_945861245.1. Taxonomy (GTDB): domain Bacteria; phylum Planctomycetota; class Planctomycetia; order Gemmatales; family Gemmataceae; genus SIAQ01. The sequence goes on along the minus strand of CAMAUE010000019.1, from coordinate 27,235 downwards.
GCCGATGCGGTCAAACCCATGCCAGCGCGGATCGTCATTGAACGCGCCCGGCATGTTCACATCGAAATAGACGCCGAGCAGATCGTAGACGGTGTGGCCGTACTCGTCGCGGCTGAGGCGATAGTGCGTCACCGGCCCACGCTTGGCCATACGTGCCGCTTCGCCTTCCCGAATGCGCGTCGAGATCCATTCGACGACCTTGCCAAGTTCTGCCGCCTTGGGTTGCGCCTCCTTCTTCGGCGGCATCTCGCCCGCGTTCAGGCGGAAGACGACTTCGCCCCACACCTGCGCGTTCGTTTGATTGGTGAAGTCGCGCGGGAGCGTATCAAGCCGAAACTTGCCCTTCTGCACCTTGGCATCGTGACAGCGCAGGCAGTAGGTCTTGAAAAACGGCAGGACCTGCTGGTCGTACGCCGCCTGCTCTCCCGCAAACGCAGTCGATGTTAGGGAGAGGAGTGCCAGGCATACGAAGGACAAGCGAAAGTTCATGGTCATGGCGTATCCTTGCGATAGCGTTCTTTCGCGATCTGAAGGGTGCGTAACTCCACCACATGTGACCAGCTCAATAAGTGCGAAGGCTCCGCACTTATTGAGCTGGTAGGGTAGAGCTGGCGAATACGCACGAGATTGCTTCGAATGCGTACGGGTGACGAGCTCACCACTTCGCCCCCGAAGGCTTCGCCCCGGCGTTGACCAGCCGAACGCTATACAGCGAACTGCGGGCGGTGATGAACAGCGTCTTGTAATCGTCGCCGCCGAAGCAGATGTTGGCAGGCCCCTCCGGCACGGCGATCTTTTCCAGCAGCTTGCCGTCGGCATCGTAAATATGCACCGCGCCGTGCGTCGTGTAGAGGTTGCCCTTGACATCGACCTTCAGGCCATCGCTTCCTTCCTTGATCGTGAAGAGTTTTTTGCCGAGCGTGCCTTCCTTGCTCACGTCGTAGCAGTGAATGCCGGCGGGCATTTTGTGGAAGGCGGAGTCGGGGTGCTTCTTGTTGCCGCCGGTATCCGCGATGTAAATGCGGCTTTCATCGGGCGAGAAGACGATGCCGTTCGGCATGGCGAGGTCTTTAACGACGACATCCACCTTGCCGGTTTTCGGATCGAGCTTGAAGACCCAATGACCCTCGATTTCCGCCTTTCCCGTCAAGCCCCAGGGTGGATCGGTGAACCACAGCGTGCCGTCGGAACGGACGGCCACGTCGTTGGGGGAATTGAAGCGCTTGCCGTCGAACTTGTCCGCGATTACCTTGATGCTGCCATCTTTCTCGGTGCGCACCAGATTGCGTGCGGCATGCTGACACGTGATGAGCCGACCTTCGAGATCGAGGAGGTTGCCATTGGCCTGCTCGCTTTTTCGATAGACAGATAGCCCATCGCCGTCCTTCCACTGCATTAGCTTGCTGTTGGGGATGTCGGAGAAGACCAGCAGCTTCTGCGCGGGGAGCCAGACGGGGCCTTCGGTAAACTTCATGCCGTCGGCGAGTTTCTTCACCTTCGCGCCGGGCTCGACCAGCGACTTCGGGTCGCCGGCATGGGCTCCTCGCAGAGCGAGCGCAAATGCGATGGCGAGTGCCGAGGACGTAATCAATCTCTTCATGGTGTCTCCTGTTTGGGATGTCGTGTAATCACGGCAAAATCATCGTCGCCGACCGCTTCTGTTCTTCCAACGACTTGATCCGTTCATCGAACGGCATCGTGACAAACGGCCATCGCTCGCACTTCAGGCGAACGCAACGGCCGGGGCGATAGCCCTCCAGCACTTCGGTGAACTTCAGACGCATCTGAATGCCGCTGCTACCCAACGGAGGATTTTCGATTTCCTTCCATTCCACAACGCGGCCTACTTTGCGGTCCGCGCGATGAAACCAGGTGCGCAACGTCTTCTCGGCGGCGGCGACCCAGTAGCCTGTCTCGCGGCCGGCTTTCATGTCTTCGTAGAGCGACTTGTCCATGCCGCCAAACAGCGTGATGGTGACGATCGCGCCGCCGAAATCGAAATGCTCGACATGATCGACCCAGCCCGACAGCCAATGCTGTTGCTGATAGCGAACATGCCAACGCCGTTGCAGTTCCGTGGCGAACTTGCGGCTTTCGTCATCGAGCCAAATATCGGCAACCGAGAACTCCTTGTTCACGGCGCCCGGCGCCCAGGTGAGGTTGACTTGAACGGACTGGTCCGCTGCGACCACTTCCAGATCGCTGAGTCGGCGACCTTTCCAGATTCGCGCGATCGGATCGATGTCGAAGGTGTGCTTGCCGTTAATGCCGTCCTTCACGAGCTTCCCCGTCGGGGCGACGTGCAGCTTGCCCTTCTTCAGGTCGATGGACGCGATCTTCCACGCCTGCCCGCGGCGCTGGTAATAGGTGAAGTCGTCTTCCAATGTGATGGCATGGTTGTGCGCTTTCGAGCGCTGGATCGGCGGGATCGTTGCCTCCTCGCCGGTTGGCGGCAGGTGAAAGTAACCATGCAGATGCGTGCCGAGCGGGACGTCGCGAAGTTCCGCGGGAGCACCGTGGTAGCCGATCATTCCGTAGGGGAGCATCGCGAAGTAATGCATGGGGCCATCGCCATCAAGCCTTAGCGCACCGCGGCGATTGATTGCATCGACAATCACCAACTCACCGGAAAGATAGACGCCCTTGTCGGCGGGGGCGAATTCAATCACTTTTGGTGCGGTGACTTTCTTGTCCTGTGCGTCAACGTACGACACGACAAAGCTAAGGACAAAGATCGCTACGATTCGTTGATGGATATTCCTGTTCACGCCAGCACCTCGGAGATTACGCCGTTGCTGTCGGCGAAGCGTTCGGTTCGGACGTCCATTTTTTGGGCCATGGTCAGCAGCAGGTTGCTCAGGTGCGCTCTGCCGTTTACGGGGCTTTGACAGATGGCGTAGTGCCGGGCGTGCGTGTCGAGTTGATACGTGTAGCCTTCACGTCTGCCGGCGGCGTTGTAGTCGATGTGTCGGCCATGACGAATCCCCAACGCTCGCCCGCCGGCGAGGAGAATGGGCAGGTTGGCGTTGCCGTGGCTGTGCCCGAATGCCATGCCGCTGCCGTAGAGCGCTATCGTCGAGTCGAGCAGCGGGCCGTCGGCATCGCGAACTTCGCTGAGCCGATCGAGGAAATAGTTGAACTGGCGCAGGTTGAAGGTGTCGCTCTGGGTCAGGTCGTCCATCAGCCTGGGGTTGGCGTTGTGGTGCGAAAGCGAATGGCGATCCTGGCGAATGCCGATCTCCGGAACCGCAGGCCCGGTCCCTTCGTTGCCCGTGCTGAACGTGGCCACACGCGTCAGGTCGGTTTGAAAGGCGAGCACGATAATGTCGTACATAGTGCGAAGGTAGTCGCCGAGTTGTTCCAGTGCGATGCTTCGATTTAGCCGCGATTGCACGGCCGCTTCGATACGAGGCCGAGGCGTATCGAGCCAGCGGTCGGCACGCTGGGTGCGAATCTCGACCTCGCGCACGGAGGTGAGATACTGTTCGAGTCGGCCGCGGTCGTCCTGGCCGAGTTGATTGCCGAGCGAACGTGCTTCGTCGAGCACGGTATCGAGGATGCTGCCGCGGCGCTGCAAGCCGCGCCGTTGCCGAACCGTCCCGCCTTGGGGTTCTTCAAAGAGTTCGCGGAAGACGACGCTCGGATTTCCCTGGGCAGGCAGGCCGATGCCGTCGGCGCTGCACGACAGCGCCTGGCCCTGGTTGCTAAGTTCGAGCGAAGAGAAGCGAGTCCGCGGCGCGGTCACCTGAGCCATGAGCTGATCGACGGAGATCGTGTTCCGTTCCGACGGTCCGATCCTGCCCCCGGTGAGCCAAATGGTGCTGCAATTGTGATGATGGCCAAGCCCGTTCGGGTGATACAGCCCGCTGATCGGCGTGATATTGGCACGGTGTCTTTCGAGCACCTGCAGCGACCTGGAGAAGCGATAGTCCGGGCCGGACTGCGTGATCTGGTAATCGATCGTGTTGACGCCGTTGGGCAGGTAGATGAAGACGCTGCGTTTGGCCCGGGCCGCGGAAGTGCCAGCTCGCAACGGACGCATGCAGTCGAGCAACGGCAAGGCGAGAGATACACCGAGTCCACGCAAGACGTGGCGACGGCTCAAAAGCCAGTGTTGCGAGAGAATGTTGGCCATCGTAATTCTCCTGATACCAGTGGTTTCGCGAATTGAGGCGTTAATGTTCAAGCGATTCGATTACTTTCACGCGTCTCCAAATACGTACGCTTTCATCGTACTTCAATGCTCAACTCGGGGCGAGCTAGGCGTAATCGTTCAACGCCCGCAGGAGTGATTTTTCGCATGCCGCTGAGGGACAGCTTCTTGAGGCTCTTCGCGCCAGCCAACACCTGAATGCCATCGTTGGTCAGCTGGGCGCTGCCGATCTTGAGTTCTTCAAGCAGCGGCATTCGCGCCAGCAAACTCAACGAATCATTACCAACGGTTGGAGCATGCGAAATATCAAGCCGGCGGAGCGTGGCAATTTTGGCCGCGTGGGCGACGCCGCTGGGGGTGGCCTGGTTGTCGAGCAATGCGAGGTCTTCGAGAAATAGTTTCGCCAGCGCGGCCACGGATTCTCCCGAACTGGCCTTTTCCATGCTGCCGATGCCGCATCGCTTCAGTTGCGTCATGGCTGCCAAGCTAGCGGAGCCTTCGTCGGTGAAGTGAGTGTGGGCAAACCACAGTCGGCCAGAGATGGGCACCTGCGAAATCGCGCGGAGCCCTGCATCGTTGAGCGGAGTGAAATGGAAGTTCACGTTTTCTAGTTTTTGAAGGGCTTTCAAGTGAACGAATCCGGTTCCATTACACTGAGTCGAGGCTAGACCCAACATCCGCAAGTCGCGCAGGGATCCGACATGCTTCAAGGCGTCATCCTTGACGGGGGTCAAGGTCAGGTTCAGCTCCCGCAGCGAGGTCAAGGCACTCACGTGCCGCAAGCCTTCACCATGAATTCCACAGTTCGCGAGGTCGAGTCTTCGCAACGTGGTGAGACCGGCTAATCGCTCGAGCCACGCATCGGTCACTCGATCATTTCTTTTGCCCTTGCCATGATTGGGATTGTTGCCGTCGTAAAGGTCGATCGCAGCGGGCGTATCGAAGAGTTCCATCCCAGTGTCGGCCGTGGCCAGGTAAAGCCAATGCGGACCACTCGGCGTGCTGATGATGGACTTTCCGCCGAGGCTCCTGATTTCGGCCTCCAGCGTATGTGTGAGACGCCGCTTTTTCGTGGCCCGTTCGATGTCCGGCAGCAAGGTCGATATGCTGCTTCGTAGTTTCTTGTCCGAAATCTTCGCGATCAGCGCGGAGCGATCAACCGATTGCTCGATTGACAGAAGCTGAGTCAGCAAGATTCGGTCAGCCGAAGCCGTCGTGAGCAACGCCAGGACGCCGTTCAGATATTGCCGAACCTGAGCGTTCATCTTCTCGAACCCGGTGGTCGAGAACGGCTGGCCAAGCGCATGGCGCACGGCATTATGCATGAGATACTTGCCACTCTCGTGCTTCATGTGAATGTCGTCGCGATACAGATCCGCCAGCTTCTCAAAGGGCGCCTGTTTCGCGTCGATGTCCTCGGCGATCTTCGCCAGAAGGTGGTGCGCAAGTGTCTGACGGAGCTCGCGCCCCGGATGTAGACGGCGCAGCTCAGCCAAGAGCGCACGGAAATAGCCTGGGCTGTGCGTCATCTGTTCCGGCGGAGCGTAGCTCGCAAATTCGTCCGCGTGCTGGACATGCTTCGCCCAACCGGAATGAATGACGAAGACGGCTTTGGGCTGCAATTTCAGCCAGGCCGAAATGGTCTCGACGTCCTGAGCCAGAGTCGATCCATAGTGGGGCTGTACCGAAACGAAATCGAATTGTTTTTCGCGCAAAGCCGTCGTCCAAAGAACGGAGGACTTCACACAGGGCTTTTGAGGATTGGAATAAACGAACGGTAGGTTCGTGCCACAATCGACATGCCATTGGATATCGCCGGACAATAATTCCGGCACGGCGTCCCAGGTCAGCGAATTGCCGATCATGTAATAGCGAGTCGCGGACGGCTCTTGTGCGACGCTGTCGCCGGTCGGGAGAGCCATGAGAAGCGAAATCAGCAGTGCGGTTTTCACGAGATGCGTCATCGTGTTACTCCCATCGAAAGTCTCCTGGTGAGGAACCATGATGATTTGTGTTCGCTGCAATGGGTCATTAGTATCCTATGCAGGATCTGCGCGACGGTAAATCACGAGCTTCGGCCAAAAGGGAAGAATTAGTAGCTCGAAGAAGCCGCTCATCGATTTCGTGCACCTGTTGGCGGTTTCAGCCAGGAGGCACGTTCTCCTCAGCTTTCTTCATGTCTGGATAGTGGCCGAGCAGCAACCCCTGCACTTTTTCCGTCGGCGGTGCGGGGAAAAGGAGACTTGCAAGTGCGCCAACAACCAGGGTTGGAATGCAGGTGAGCGCTCCGTACCACCAGAAATTGATCTCACTGGGAAAGATGACCGCCAGCGACACTGCACCCGCGGCCAAGCCGATCAGGGCGCCCTGCGCGTTGGCACGCCGAACCGCGGCGCCGAGCACGAACAGGCCCAGCAGCGGCCCGAGGATGGCCCCGGAAATCCGAATGATAATGTCGAACACATGTTCGCCAAGGTAGGGGGCGACGAGCGCCATGCCAATCGTAGCGATTCCGAAAGCGGCTGACATCAACCGACTCGAACTAAGGCCCGACCGGTGCTCCGGGAACCAGTCGCACACCAGAAGGGACGATAGAGCGCTTAGGCCGCTGCTTATGCTACCCATGACCGTGACGAACAGTCCCGCCAGCACGAGGCCGATCAAGCCGGGATAAGGCAGTTCCGTCCGCACAAAATGCATTGTCAGCTGGTCTTTGCGAGGCAGGCCCGGGAACACGTTGTCCTCGCTGGCAGGGTGCTGTGTGTAGAACGCGAAGATGACTGTGCCGAGAACAAAAAAAAGCAAGCATACCATGGCCGTGCCGATGCCGTTGACCGCGAGCATACGTCGACCCGCAGCCACGCTTGGTAGCGACGCGTAGCGCTGGATCGCGCCCTGCGCCACCACCGAGAAGGCCGTGTATACGAACAACCCGAAGGCGCATGCCGGGAAAAACGTGGCCCGGCTGGTGAGATCGAAACGAAAGTCGAACATCGCGAACTTGTCATGTTCAAGTCCCAGCCGCCAAACGCTCGTCCAGCCGCCATCGACGCGTGCCACGGCCAGGAAGAGCACCGCCACGACCACCACCGCCAGGAACGCGGATTTGAACACGTTGGTCCAAACGGCGGCCTTGTACCCGCCGAGCGTAGTGTACGCCGTCGTGCCGCCGCCGAGGAGGATCATCGTCGCGATCCGAGATGTCTCGCCCAGTTCAAGGGCAACCTGTACGATCAAGCCGACGGCGTAAAGCATGCTCCCCATCCAGGCGAGCATGTAGATCCCCATCAGCAAGCTGCCAAATCGCCGCAACCGGCGATCGAAACGCAATTCCAGGTACTCGTAAGCGCTCGTTAGTTGGAGGCGATGGTAGAGAGGTACGAACAGCCAGCCGACCAGGGGAGCGACGACTAGCGGAATAAACAGAATGGCCAGGTAGAGGTGATAGTTGTCGTACGCCGCCTCGCGAGGCAGACCGACGAACGACAATGGGCTAAAGGTGGCGGCGAACATCGATAGGCCGACGGCGAACCAGTTCATTTGCCGACCGCCCACGAAATAATCGTCGGTCGTCTTTTGCGCGCCGGATACCCACCAACCCTGAGCGATCATCAGGAGCACGGCGCCACACGCAATTGTCCAATCAAGAATGCCCATTTATCAAGGAGGAAGGATGAAAGATGAAGAATGAACGAAGCTAGAACACACGAGTTCGCTTGCTGTTCGGTTTTTTCCTCAGCCTTTTTACTTCAACCTTCATCCTTTCTGCGTGCGGGATTACCACAAATCGCGGAGCTTCAGGTGCGTGCATGTCGTGCTCCCCTACTACCAACAGCCGTGGGGCAGGCTTTCCAGCCTGCCGTGACTTGCCCATGATCGTCAAGATGCGGCAGGCTAGAAAGCCTGCCCCACGAACTATGCGACAGCGAGGCGTTTACGAGCCACTTTATTTTGAGGCCGGCCTTGGCGTTGCGCCGCCTGCGAGAGAGCCATAAGCTTAGGCCTTGAGCGAAGTCGCATGATCGTGGTCCAATGCAATCGAGGAGGGTGTCCGTGAAAGGCGCTCACGCCGCTGTCTGCACGAGTCGAAGAGGTTCTTCGCGTTCGCACGCCGTGAGACACATGCCCTGATTCTATTCTGCGTAGCTGTCCAGGAAAGAGTGCTCTCGCCAAACCCTATCGGCGAGCCGGGAGCGTCAGTGACCGGAGGAAAACTATCGTTGTTCACGCTACCGGCTCGAAAGTGGATCTGGATGTCGCTCATGCCAAAATGGATGAGCGACATCCAAACGATTCAATCTCCACTCCCTTCAGAGCCACGCACGCAGTAAGTGGTTTTGGTAAATTCAATCCACTTACTTCGTGCGTGGCTCTGACAATCGTGGGGCAGGCTTTCTAGCCTGCCGAGGCTTACCTATTGATGGTCAAAATACGGCAGGCTGGAAAGTCTGCCCCACGGACTATCTGCGTGCGCTCGCCTAACTACCTTAAATAATAAGGAAGAACTGCGGAAGCCGCGCTGAGCCGATCCTAGCACAGGCCGACGGTGATACGCAAAGTCAGTTGTGCAATTTATTTGGATGTCGCTCATGTCGCTCATGCCAAAATGGATGAGCGACATGAGCGACATCCAAATTGTCCTACGCGCCGGAAGCGTAAGCGACGGTGGTTTTCATTCGTCGCTCACGCTTCCGGCTCGTGACGGCCCCCGGTCAGGGCGACGTACGAAGTAAGTCAGTTGAATTCCCTAAAACCACTTACTTCGTGCGTGGCTCTGACACCAATGCCAAAAACTCGTCTCGGCTCGTGATGCCTTGCTTTTAGGTCTCGACTCAATACATCACCACTTGATTGGTCGTCGCCGTATGTTGTACTTTCGTGTACGCCGCGAACTAGCCAACATCTCAGAAGGATTCGATATGAGGGCCGTCCAATGGCGGGCAATTTCACATACAATTTAGCCTTCTCCACCGCTCCACACACGGGTGCCACTGCCCGTAGTCTTTTGGATTTTTGCCTGCAATATTGGTTCATTCATCGCGAGGACTGGCAACGTATTCCGGAAACCCTGCGCAACGAGTTTGGAGAAGAAACAGATGTCACTCATCTGCTGGAAAGGTTGGTGGAAGCGAAACTCCTGACGCGACATCAGGCGGACCGCATCGCGGCGGGAACGACTTACGGCATGCTCCTGGGCAGTTATCGGGTGCTTGACCGCCTTGGCGCCGGCGGCATGGGCGTGATTTTCTTGGCAGAGCACATCCACTTGAGGCGGCTGGCAGCCATCAAGATTCTGGTTCTCCACGACGGCAGCGATTCGGACGGGTCGCTCTTGAAGCGGTTTTTCAATGAAATCCGCGTGATCGCTCAACTGAAGCATCCGAATATCGTTTGGGCTCTCGATACGGGCGAAATCGCCGGCGAAGCGCCCGGTGCGCCGATGCTTTACTACCATGTCATGGAATATGTGCCCGGCAAAGACCTGCAGCTGCTGGTGCAAACGGGCGGCCCGCTGTCGCTTAACTACGCCTGCGATCTCATTTACCAAGTTGCCAGCGCCTTGGTCGAAGCCAACAAGCACGGCCTGGTGCATCGCGACATCAAGCCGCCCAATATTCTGGTAACGCCCGAGGGGCAGGCCAAGCTGCTGGATTTCGGATCATCACGAGCCTCCGTAGCTCAAAGGAGAAGAAAAGGACGCCAAGGCAGAATCCTCTTACCGAGTGTTTATTTCTTGGGAGGCCTACCAGCCCGTGGGCGCTTCGGTCTTGTGTGAAGTGTGCGAGCCAAAGCTGCCAAATGAGACAGCCCATCTCCGTACGTGGTGTAGGGGATTGCGGAACGGATTGACTCAATCAGGCCATGTCCGCCCACTGCAACCGCAGCACCGGTTGGTTCCAGCGCCCGGAAGAATTCGCGGTACTCACGCAGAAAACAATTCGCGTCGGGAAGATAGGACACCGAAAGCCAGATCAGGCGTGGTTTCGTTTCCCGTGCGGCTTTCAGCAGACTGGCAAAAGGCGTGTTCGGGCCGAGGTTGATTGCTTGCCAGCCGGCGTCGAGCAGGACCATTTGTGCCAGGAGGGACGGCATGAGATAGGGGTCCCCTTCGGGAGCGGCTCCCAGCGCCACGGGGCGGTTGCGCTCCGCACGGTTCTGCAGCTTTGTCTTTATTTCAAAGAGTGCCTGCGCGCATATTTGCGTGGCGCGGTGCTCGTGCCAGACATCGATTTCTTGCGTCTCCCAGCCATGTCCAACGTCGGCCATGACGGGGCTAATGATTTGATCCGCCAAGGATTCGATGGAGACGCCGTCCTGGTAGGCACGCTGCACGACGGATCTCGCGACATTGGCGTCGCCCTGCAGAATGGCGGCAAGGAGGCTGATTCTTAGCCCTTTGAGATCGGGCGACCCTTCGTTGCTGGAAGCCATGGCGAGCCGGCTCAGATCGCCGCGAGGCAAATCGCCTTGCCGAGCCAGGGCAAGGACCTCCGCTTGCAGTAGCTTTCGATGTCCGCCTGGCGTCTTGTGGGCAGGCAAAACGTTGGTATCCACCCAACGCTTGACGGTGCTGATGCTTACGCCCAGTGCCTGGGCGGCCTCAAGCGTGCTCAGGTATTGTGGATTCTGACTCATGAAGCCGGCCTCGTTCGTTTCAACCAAGCGTACCAGCCATTATTTTGACCGTTATGGATAAATTTGCAATGGAAAAATGAAATACATCGCATCTCCTTTGACTTCCGCAGTGTCGCTACTATTAATAATATGAACGATATGAACGTTTCATATCTGCCCCTGGCTTGGGCCTTCGGGCATACCTCGTGATAAGCGAACAAGGAGTTACGCATGATCTGGAAGAATTTGATGTTGAGTGTTGCAGCAGTTGCAGTTGCGATTTTCTTCGTACATGGCAATGCGTCGGTGGCGGTTGCACAAGGGGCAGAGAAGGACATCGTCGAAACGGCCGTCGCCAGCGGCAAGTTCAAGACTCTCGTGGCCGCGGTGCAGGCGGCTGAGCTAGTTGACACTCTGAAGGGGAAGGGGCCGTTCACCGTTTTCGCGCCGACCGATGAGGCGTTTGCGAAACTGCCCAAGGGAACCGTGGAAGCGCTGCTGAAGGACAAAAAGGGCCTGGCCGCCGTGCTCACCTACCACGTCGTATCTGGCAAAGTGATGGCGGCTGATGTGGTGAAGCTGAACTCCGCCAAGACGGTTCAGGGGCAATCCATCACCATCGTCACCAAGAATGGTGGGGTCACGCTGAACGGCGTGAACGTGATCATGACGGACATCGTTTGCAAGAATGGAGTGATTCACGTGATCGACGCCGTTTTGCTGCCCCCGGAGAAAAAGGTCGGGGCTGCCGAGGCGCGGAAGATGATCGAACAAGCCGTCGTTCATGGTGCTCGATCCTTCAACGCCGGCCATCACACGGCTTGCGCTGACATTTACATGAAGACGATGCGTGAACTGATTGCCAATGGGGATTACATGCCTGAAGAGATCGTCACGAGCATGAAGCACGTTTTCAACCAGGCCGACAGCACTCACTGCCCAACGCAACGGGCCTGGATTTTGCGTCGCGGCATTGACCATGCGTACGCTCGCATGACACAACTCCCGTAACCGCTGGCCTGCGTTATCGTGTCCTGTTCCCTGATCAAGCCAGGCCCCTCGCGTGAGGGGAGCCTGGCCTTGTTCTCGCCGAGATCTGTGTTTTGCGTGTTCACCTGTGTTCAAACAACGTTCACCTGGAGGAAGCGATGAGCAGACTTCAACTCGCCAAGATCGGTTTTCTGGCAGCGGCCGCGATTTCTTTCTTGTTGTCGGTTTACCTATGGTTTTCGGGAAATAAGGAACAAGGCGTCTACGTTGGTATTTGGGTCCCGTCGATTCTGAGTTTGGGGGCGCTCATGCTGAGCGGTAAATCCAATGGATGATGTTTTAATCTTAAATATGGGGTTTGTCGTGTTCGGCATCGCAATTGCTTCCTTGTTCTTGGCCGTTTATAGCGGGTCTGGTCCTTTCAAAGAGAACTAACTCCGAAGGAGATTTTATGATGACCAAGTCCAGTCTGTTCTCGACACGGAATGATCTCCCTCTCGAAATTCGCGAGAAGGTCATCACGCTGCTGAACCAGCATCTGGCTGACTCCTTCGACCTCTACAGCCAGACGAAGCAGGCTCACTGGAACGTCAAGGGGCCTCAGTTCTTTCAGATGCACGAACTGTTCGATAAACTTGCTGAAGAAGTTGAAGGCCAGGTCGATATGATTGCCGAACGCGCAACCTCGCTTGGAGGCATCGCGCGAGGAACTGCCAGCCAAGCCGCGGCTGCTTCGCGCTTGCCCGATTATCCTGCCGAGGCAATCAAAGGCCAACAGCATCTTGAAGCATTGGTCGTGTGCTTCGCCGCACTGGCCGCCACGACTCGGGCCGCGATCGACACCGCAAGCAAACTCGGCGATGCCGGCACGGCTGACTTGTTCACGGAAATCTCCCGAGCATTGGACAAGGCTCTGTGGTTCCTTGAAAGCCACACACATGGTTGATTCGACAGTTTTAGGAAAGCAGGCAAATTTGTGAACGAACGTCTTGTACTGCTCACTGGAGCCACCGGCTACGTTGGTGGCCGGATTTTGAAGAAGCTGGAATTGCTCGGTGTGCCCACGCGCTGCCTGGCCCGGCGACCTGAGAATTTGTGCGGTAAGGTTGGTCCGGGTGTTGAAATTGTTGCTGGCGATGTGATGGACGGTAAATCTGTGGGTGCAGCCTGCGTTGGCGTCGACACGGCTTATTACCTCATTCATTCGATGGGATCGGCCGGCTCCTTTGAAGATCAGGATCGTTTGGGAGCGCAGAACTTTGCCAGGGCCGCGGCTAATGCGGGCGTTCGGCGGATCGTTTATCTTGGCGGCCTCGGCGACGAAGAGGAATCGTTGTCGCCGCACTTGCGCAGCCGACACGAGGTCGGCGACATTTTGCGGGCAAGTGGCGTCCCCGTGATTGAATTTCGCGCATCCATCATTCTGGGATCGGGCAGCCTTTCTTTCGAGTTGATCCGCTCGCTGGTTGAACGCCTGCCGGTCATGATCATGCCACGGTGGGTTCGCGTGCCGGCTCAACCAATCGCCATCAACGATGTCTTGAGCTATCTGATTGCCGCGCTCGACCTACCACTTTCCGAAAGCCGTACTTTTGAGATCGGCGGGGCGGAGCAGGTCACCTACGCCGATCTGATGAGAGAATACGCGAGGCAACGCGGCTTGACGCGATGGCTCATCCCTGTGCCGGTTTTGACGCCGTATCTCTCGAGCTTGTGGTTAGGGCTCGTGACTCCGGTTTTCGCACGCATTGGTCGCAAGCTCATTGAGAGCATTCGCCACCCGACCATCGTACGGGATCCGGCGGCGCTGGCTGCATTCCCGATTCACCCTGTTGGCGTGCGCCAGGCGATTGCCGACGCCCTTCGCAACGAGGACCAGGAAATGGCCCAGACGCGTTGGTCGGATGCCTTGTCTTCTGCGGGACCAGCCAAAAGTTGGTTCGGTATTGAGTTTGGACCCCGGCTGGTCGATTCTCGGACCGTGACCGTCGAGGCGTCCGCCGCGGAAGCGTTCGCCCCGATCCGGCGGATCGGTGGCAAGACGGGTTGGTACTGTGCAGACTGGCTTTGGCACCTGAGAGGGATCATGGATCTGCTGGTCGGTGGCGTGGGGTTGCGTCGTGGCAGGCGTGATTCCGAAACGCTCAGCGTCGGTGAAACGGTGGATTGCTGGCGTGTCGAAGCCGTGGAACCGAATCGCTTGCTGCGCCTCGCGGCGGAAATGAAGGTTCCAGGCCGAGCTTGGTTGGAATTTGAAGTAACCGAGAGCGAGGGCAAATCCACGATTCGCCAAACGGCGATTTTCGATCCGGTCGGCCTTCTGGGTCGCGCTTACTGGTATCTCGTTTATCCCCTTCACCAGTACGTGTTCGCCGGCATGTTGCGAGGCATCGCCCATGAGGCTGGGAAACCAAGCATGCCAACGGGTCAATCGACACGGGAGAGTTCGATTTCCCAGTGGGTTGTCCTGGCTCTGTTTTTGATCCTTTGCCTGGGCACGGCGGGAGTTGGGGCAGTCATCACCAATCTCTCTGTAGGCGATTGGTTTGCAGCGTTGGATAAACCTTCCTGGAACCCGCCCAACTGGGTGTTCGGCCCGGTTTGGACAGCCCTGTATGTGGGAATGGCCGTGGCGGCGTGGCTCGTCTGGCGAAAGAAAGGGTTGGTGGATGTCTCGCTGCCACTGATTCTGTTCGGCGTGCAACTGTTCCTCAACGCTGCCTGGTCGGCGCTTTTCTTTGGCATGCGTAACCCCGGCTTTGCCTTCGCCGACATCGTGTTGCTTTGGCTCGCGATTGTCGCAACGATCGCCACGTTCTGGCGGGTATCCACTCTGGCGGCCACGATGCTGGTGCCTTACCTGGCGTGGGTGTCCTTCGCAACGGCTCTCAATTGGTCGATCTGGAGGCTGAATTCATGACCGAGCTGAAGTTGTCCGCCGGATTCGGTTTCCGAAGCTCATGCACTGGTGCTCGGCATCGATGATGGCTTGGCAAGCTTTAGAAGAGCGAGGAAGGCCGTTCTCTTGAACCAGAAATATTCGGGAGGTCGAACTATGAAAGTCGCAATCACTGGGTCCACGGGGCTCGTCGGATCGGCCTTGGTCCCTTTCCTGACGACGGGCGAACACGAGGTTCTACGTGTGAAGCGCTCCACTGGCGCAGGCGCCGGTGAGATCGACTGGGATCCCGCCAAGGGGGAAATGAATCCTGCTCGCCTCGAAGGTCTCGACGCAGTCGTGCATCTGGCAGGCGAAAACATCGCCGCCCGACGTTGGAACGCGGCACAGAAGGCCCTTATTCGCGACAGTCGCGTCAAGGGTACCAAGCTCCTCTGCGAGACCCTTGCGCGGCTTCGGCAACCGCCCCGGGTTCTCGTCAGCGCGTCGGCGATCGGATTCTACGGCGACCGCGGGGAGGAAGAATTGACCGAGGCGAGTTCTGCGGGAACGGGCTTTCTCGCTGAAGTTGGTCGCGCATGGGAAGCAGCGACCGAACCCGCGATCAAGGCCGGTATGCGGGTCGTGCATTTGCGACTCGGCGTCATCCTCAGCCCGCGCGGCGGGGCGCTGGCCAAGATGCTGACGCCCTTTCGACTCGGCGTCGGCGGACGAATTGGCAGCGGCCGACAGTGGATGAGCTGGATCGCCCTCGATGACGCGGTCGGCAGCATCTATCACGCCATGTGTACGGAGCGCCTTGGCGGTCCCGTCAATGCGGTCTCCCCGAATCCGGTCACCAATCTTGAGTTTACCAAGACGCTTGGCAAAATACTGTGGCGGCCGACAATCTTTCCTATGCCCGGCTTCATGGCACGGCTGGCGTTCGGCGAGATGGCCAATGAACTGCTTCTGGCCAGCACGAGAGTTGTGCCACGCACGCTGCTCGATTCCAAATACGGGTTTATTTACGGCGATCTTGAAAGTGCATTACGGCATTTGCTGAGCTGAACCTTTCTTTTGCTTCTCCGAGAGGCGAGTCCGTTTAGCCTGCCACACGCAGGTTCTGTCAGCGACGAAGATGAATCGATGACCTACAATATCCAGGCACATCGAGGCGCACCGACGAAAATCAGATTCCTGAACGAATCGAAGGGAACACAGGAAATGAGCGAGCAGATGAATTGCCTGGAGGTCTGGGGCGGCAATCAGGGCGTGGAGCAGCACTTCCACATGCCCGGCCTGGATGTCTGGCTTCATTCCTGCCCAATTGACAACGCAGCCAACGGAGGCGACGTGTATTACCTCTCGTCGTGCGCTTCAGGTCGAATTTCCCGACTGCTTGTAGCCGACGTGAGTGGTCATGGCTCAACGGTCTCCAAGCTGGCTTTGAGGCTTCGAGATTTGATGCGTCGGCATATCAATCGCATCAGCCAAGCGCGCTTTGTCGGGGGGATGAACGAGGAATTCGCTGGATTCAATCAAGAAGGCCGATTCGCAACGGCATTCGTGGGAACATTTTTTGCCAGCACCGGGTCGCTCCAAATCTGCACGGCAGGTCATCCTCAACCGCTAATCTACCGCCATTCCTCAAACACCTGGGATGTTCTCGACAAAAATCGAGATTCCGCGATGGCCTCCAACCTCCCCTTGGGCATCATGGAGGGCGTGGAGTATGGCCAATCGCGATTGAAAATCGAGCCGGGAGACATGATCCTGGTCTACACCGATGGAGTTACGGAAGCTCGCGTCGCGAACGGGCAAATGCTCACTACCCGCGGCCTGTTGAAGTTGGTCCAGTCCCTCAACATCTCCGACCCAAGCCGCTTGCTGCCGTCACTGCTTGCAAGCTTGCGTCATCACTCCACCGCCCCGGTCGGAGATGACGTTACGGTGCTTCTCGCGCGTGCCGATGGCAGCGGCGTTTCGCTTCGGAATAATCTGCTTTCGCCCTTCCGGCTGCTCTTGAGTGCGCGTGATGCAACCCGCTTTCGGGAATCTGTTGTCAGCGATTCGCCGGACTGATCCCTTTCTGCTGGTTGGCCTTGAAGGACCTATGGAAACTTCACTGACGATTCTGATCGGCTCCGGAATTGTGGCTAGCCTCATGGCCTGCCTTTGGGTTTACCAATGGATTCGCACCGACGCCACCATCGTCGATGTCGGCTGGTCTGCCGGCCTGGGGATCCTGTCGATTTTGTACGCCTCCGATTTTCCTTTCTATCTTGACCGCCCTTGGCTGGTGGCCACGCTTGCGTTCTTTTGGTCGATTCGTCTCGGGGGCTATCTGCTGGTGAATCGCGTTATCGGCAAGAGTGAAGATGGTCGCTATAGGTCGTTGCGGCAACGCTGGGGCGAGCGTGCTCATGTCTATTTCTTTCTTTTCTTTCAAATCCAGGTGGTGCTGGCGGTCGCTTTTTCGTTACCGATCCTGACGGCAATGGCTAACCCGGCACCGTTCGGAACCGTCGGCGACTTGCTCGGTATGACGGTGTGGCTGGTCGCTGTCAGTTGTGAAATGATCGCCGACCGGCAACTCGCCCGCTTTCGGCGTGATCCCCAGAATCGGGGCAAAGTCTGTCAAGCAGGTCTGTGGCGTTATTCACGCCATCCAAACTATTTCTTCGAATGGCTGCACTGGTGGGCCTACGTGTTTTTCGCGATTGGCAGTGGGTACTGGTGGATCTCGCTGGCCGGCCCCGTTTTGATGCTGCTGTTCCTACTCTTCATCACCGGCATCCCGGCCACCGAGGCCCAAGCGGTCGCCAGTCGCGGCGACGCCTATCGGCGCTATCAGAGGACAACCAGTGCATTCATCCCGTGGTTTCCGAAGGACGACACGCCTTGAGCAAGGCGGTTTGCATTGCTGCTCATCGGTAGCCCGGCTTTGCCAGCACAATCTGCACGAGGCCAATGTGGCGTTCGCGGAAGCCGGCTTCACAATAGCACAGGTAATACTCCCACATGCGAATGAACTCCTCGGAATACCCGAGCGCTCGGATCGCGTCGAGATTGGCCAGAAAGCGCATCCGCCAGTGCGAGAGCGTCAACGCATAGTCCTCGGCAAAATCCTCCAGGTGAATAACGCGTAAGTCGGTCTTCCGCGCCACGCAATCGCAGATGCGGGCGACCGATGGGAGGCATCCGCCTGGGAAGATATATCGCTGAATAAAATCGGCTGAGCGACGATACCGATCATAATGCTGATCGCCGATGACGATCGCTTGCAGCAACATCGAGCCGTCCGGTTTCAAGAGCCGGCTGCACGTGGCAAAGAAGGAGTCGAGGTATTCGTGTCCGACCGACTCGATCATCTCAATCGACACCAGCTTGTCGTATTGGCCCTGGAGGTTCCGATAATCCTGAGAGAGCACGGTGACTCGCTCCGCCAAATTGGCGGCGCGTATTCGTTGCTCGGCCATTTCCTTTTGTCGTTCGGAAATTGTCGTGGTGACCACGGAGCAGCCGAACTCGCGGGCCGCGTGCAGCGCCATTCCGCCCCAACCGGTGCCAATCTCGAGTAGCGAGTCCTTCGGGGTCAGACGAAGCTGTTGGCAAACCCGTTCGAGCTTCTCGATCGACGCTTGTTCGAGGGACGTGTCCGGCGTCTCGAATATGCCTGACGAGTACATCATCGTTTCGTCCAGAAACAAGCGATAGAACGCATTTCCCAGATCGTAGTGCTGGGCAATGTTGCGCCGGCTGTTGGCCTGCGAGTTCCCACGCAGCCAATGCTGCACACGATGAAGCGAGCGCGCCAGCATCGACCAGGGGCCGTCTATACCTTCGAAGATGCGTTGGTTGCGCATGGTGATCTGCATCAGCGTGGTGAGATCGTCGCACGACCAGGCGCCGTCCATGAAGGTCTCGCCGGCGGCAATGCTGCTTCCAAGCAGGACATCGCTGTAAAAACGCGGATCATGGATCCGCACCGTGATCGCCGTGGAAAATTCGGGGGTGGTTCGACCGAGCAGGAATTCATCGGCGTCGTCGATCCACCGAATTTGGCCGACCTGTAAGTGCTTGAGGGAGCGCAGCAAGACGGTCTTGGCGAGACGATCACGCCAGCGCCAATCTTTCTTGGCCGTTCGTGAGGGGACGGTATTTGTGTGCGTGCGGGCATTCATGCTAGGAAACACCTTTGCGAAAAGTTGGCCCAGGATGAGCGAAGATCGGACACTTTTTCCACCACAGCTTGAGAGCCTGCCAGTAGATGCCGGCAGCGACTTTCATGGTCATTACCGGATATTGGCAAAGAACCCGCGTCAGGGCGCCGCCGGTGATCTCCGTGCGGTGCAGATGCAACGTTGCGTCCAGCTGCGTCTGGCCGGCATGCCCACAGTCCATGTGAGCAATCAAACGCTCCGTAGGCGGCGTGATGACCATTTCGTACTCGATGTTCATGCCGAGGAACGGCGACACATGAAAGTCTTTGGCAATGCGATACTGGTTCTTTTCGAGCGGCTGAATTCCATCCAGGACATACAAATGGCGTTCACGCCAAGGCGTGTTTTGGACTTCCAGGACCATTGATTCAACGCGATCACTGCCTTGTTCGAAGCAGTAGAAAATGCTGATGGGGTTGATCACGAATCCAAAGTGTCGCAAGTGCGTGAGCAGTCCGATGCGCCCCG
Organism: Singulisphaera sp. GP187; assembly: GCA_945861245.1. Taxonomy (GTDB): domain Bacteria; phylum Planctomycetota; class Planctomycetia; order Gemmatales; family Gemmataceae; genus SIAQ01. The sequence goes on along the minus strand of CAMAUE010000019.1, from coordinate 7,905 downwards.
TCGGTCGTCGGCCAAGGCGTGCCTCCACGAGATCGCGGACCGCCTGATCGAGCGGAACGGCAGGGTCGCCGAAGTGATCTTCGCGATGAAACCGCGCCAACGCCCAGCGGCGGTCAGACCAGAACCAGCGATTCGCGAACAGCTCGCTCACCTCAGCCAAATCGAGATACATCATGAACAGGCGATAGCGAAACGCATTGGGCGTCACCGCGAATCGGCGATGGCGCACCCAGCCTTCATAGATGCCGCTGTGCCAGCTCATAGCGTTACTCCGAAGCGCCGGCCCACCGCGAGCGCACTATTCACGCCGTCCTCGTGAAAGCCGTAGCCCCAGTGAGCGCCACAATAATGAATGCGATTGACGCCGCTTACTTCGGCCCAGCGCTTTTGGGCCGCGAATGATGCGTGCGAGTAGACCGGGTGATGGTAGATGATATTGCGCAGGATCTTGCTCGGCTCGATCGCGTCAGTCCGATTCAGAGTCACGTAGAAGTCCTCGTCGCTGTTCAGATTCTGCAGTCGGTTGAGATGGTAGGTCACAGTCGCCCGCTGCACCGGTTGACGCGGAACGTGATAGTTCCAGCTTGCCCATGCCCGACGGCACGTTGGCATCAGGCTCGTGTCGGTGTGCAGGGCAACCTGGTTTTCCTGATAGGAAAAGCCGCCGAGCACCTCGCGCTCCTGAGGCGTCGGATCGGCAAGCATCTTCAGGGCCTGATCGCCATGCGCCGCGACGATGGCATGATCGAACGATTCCGTCTGTCCGTCTGCGGTGGTGACCTTAACTTCGTTTAACTCTCGCTGTATCGAAGTCACCGCGGCGTTGACCCGAATGCGATCGCGAAACGGCGCGATGATCTTCTCGACGTATCGCTGCGACCCGCCCGCCACGGTCATCCACTGCGGGCGATCGAAAATGCTGAGCAAACCGTGATTTTGACAGAATCGCACGAGGAACTTGGCGGGAAATCGCCAAATCTGCGACGGCTCCGCCGACCATATCGCCGCGGCCATTGGGACGAGGTAATGGTCAATGAACTCCGAGGAATACTTGCCCACGCGGAGATAGTCACCGAGTTCGGGACCGTCGCCTGGGTCATTGAGTAGGGCGGGCGCTTCACGATTGAAGCGAAAGATTTCGCGCAGCATGCGGTGGAACGACCAGCGAAACAGATTGCTCGGCTGCGCAAACAGGCCAAGTAGCGATCCCCCGCTGTATTCGAGCCCTGACGATTCGCAGCGGACACTGAAACTCATGTCGCTTTTCTGGGTCGCAACGCCCAGTTTGGCGAGCAGACGAAGAAAGTTTGGATACGTTCGATCGTTGCAGACAATGAAGCCCGTGTCGAGGTTGTAGCTCTTGCCTCCACGCTCGGCTGTTACCGTGTGCGTGTGACCTCCGATGCGCGAGCCAGCTTCGAAGATCGTCAATTCGTGGTCAGCCGCAAGCAAATGGGCCGACACCATGCCGGAGATTCCGGTTCCAATAATTGCAAGTCTCATGGTTTCCTTTTGAAGTCGAGGTTCCGGATCCTCCTGCTCAAACTCCAACGCAATCCGCGGCCAACACGTCACGCAATTTATCTAGCCCGCTGTTTTGCAACTGGCGAACCCGTTCCTTGGAGATTTTCAACTCACTGCCGATTTCCTTGAGCTTCACAGTCGGGCCGTCGGAGGCGAAGCCGAATCGCTGGCTCAAGACCAGCTTTTCTCGGTCACTTAGAAGCAGATGTTCGGCTGCTAAGAACTGACGGATGTTTGCGTCCGGGCGGTCGCATGCGACCTCATTCGACTCCGGTTCCGCGTTGTCGTCGAACAATCCGTCATCGAATGACGCAGCCTGGCGCAATCGATCCTTCGTCTGCTTCTGCACGAGGCGAGTCAATTCCCGAAGAAGACACGTGAACGCATAAGTGCTGAAGCGAATGCCAAGCCAAGGGTTGTAGCACGTGACTGTTCGGATCATGACGAGATGGCATTCGGCGGCGTAATCCTCGGCGAGTTGCGGGTCGCGCACTCGGCTTTGCACGGCTCGGTAGATCAGCTTGCGATTGCCGAGGATGATCTTGTCGCGAAGGTCGAGGAAATGATTGCGCCAGGCCCGCGCGTCGGCCGAGTTGCTAGCGATGCTCAAGCGAAAGGCGGCATAATGCATGCGTTTCGCCAATTCGCGTGTCACGTCATCCGGCAGGTGGCTCGCCGTGGAAGCCTCACCCTCAGATGTGTCCGCACTGATGCAATACATGACAGAGGCGTTTTTCTCATAAAAACTCGGATGGTCCACAAATCGAGCGACCACAAACTCTTCTGTCTTTTGCACGCCGGCGTTCGAGGCAATCATGCAGCTCTCCTTAAAACGTCCATATCGTTCAATATAATTTTAGCGTGGCGTCTCGGTTAGTCAATGGCGTTTTCAAAAAAAAGCTTGAAAACTGAAAATTGCTGCCTATTGATGAAGTGGAGATGGCTGGCGCATGCGTGTCCAATACTCTGAACGTCTATTTCGTTCAATTACAACATGAAAACAAATGGCTTCATGAACACTGAGGAGGTAGCCAGGATTCTGGGAGTCGGCGTTTCGACCGTCAAGCGCTGGGTTGATCTTGGAATTCTCCCGGCCAGTCGAACCTGCGGCGGCCATCGGCGCATTCTGATGACCGATGTGATGCGTCTCGCACGGTCGGGGCGATTGCCTGATATCGATCTTGCTCGCCTTCCGTTCCTATTGAACGGCGAGACGCTCCGTGAACACACGGAACTCATAAGAGAACTTTATTCATCTCTTATCAGTGGAGACGAAACCAGAATTCGCGCCCTTCTCGCGGAAACACATCAAGGGGGCATGGCAGTAGAAACGCTCGCGGACGAGATCATTCGCCCCGCGATGCAGCTGTTGGGGCATGAATGGTCCGAGGGGAAGATCGACGTCATGCATGAGCACCGCGGTGTGCAAGCTTGCTTTTCGGCCTTATGCGAATTGAAACACCTTCTCTTGGCCGGCGCCGATCGATCGGGCCCCGTGGCGGTGGGCGGCGCGCCTGAGAAGGATCACTATTTGTTGCCCAATCTGTTGGCAGAACTGGTCCTCATCGACTCAGGCTGGGAAGTGGTCAATATCGGCGCTAACACGCCTCTGTCGGCCTTCCATCGTGCACTCGATGAATTTCGGCCGCGTATGCTCTGGCTGTCGATTTCCCACCTGGAAGATCCCGCGACCTTTCTCGAAACGTATCGCCGATTGCATGACGCTGCCACCCGTCTAGATGTCCCCATCGTGGTCGGTGGTCAGGCGCTTCATGAAGAACTGCGATCTGCGATGCCTTACACAACCTTTTGCGATGGCTTAAAGCATCTGGCGGCCTTTGCGCGTACATTAAACCCGCAGGCTAAACCGCCGCAGCGCGGCAGGCCGCGAAGCCGAGATTCGGTACCACCGTCCACGAAAAGGAACAAAGAATGACTGAACGCATTTTTCTCGCCGTGGTCGGAGCCGCGTATTTGATACTCGCAGTCTGGTGCTCAGTTCGGCCAAACCAGACTTCGCAATCGGTTGGCTATTCGCTGGCGCCGGGTTCCGGGCAGTCGGAGTTCCTCGTCGTCTATGGCGGCCTGGAACTCGGGCTGGGCATCGTTTTCTTGATACCGTTGTTCGATCCGGAAAAGACCTGGTTCGCTTTAATCGCATGTTTGATCATTCATGCCTGCCTCGTTCTCTTTCGTTCTACGAGCCTTTTCCTTTACAGTGGAATTCAAACCACCACCTATGTACTTGCCGTCGTCGAATGGCTCATCTTCCTGGGCTCTTTGGCGTTCACATTGCTTCGGGGTCGATAAACCTTGGATGGTCCTAATAGGAGTTTGTTGATGCGATCAACACGTTCGACGTTGGCGTTTTTGGTTTTGGCCGTCTCAACCGCTGTGGGGCGAGGCGACGATGCGAAGCAGGCTGCCAAGGAAACGGCGACCTGGCCGCAATGGCGGGGCCCGAGTCGCGATGGCCGAGTGGCCGGGCCGATTTGGCCAGACCGGATGAGCGAAGAGTCTCTGCAATTGCTTTGGCGGACCGCACTCGGCCCGAGCTACTCTGGTCCGGTCGTATCCGAGGATTTGGTTTTCACAACCGAAACGAAGAACAAAGAAACGGAAGTGGTTTCTGCCCTGGACCGTCGGACTGGCAAGGAACGCTGGCGTGCCGAGTGGAAGGGCGCCATGACCGTGCCGTTCTTTGCGGCTGCCAATGGCAGCTGGATTCGCGCCACGCCCGCTTATGATGGCGATAGCTTGTACGTGGCTGGTATCCGCGACGTGCTAGTCTGTCTCGATGCCAAGTCGGGCAAGGAACGCTGGCGAGTCGATTTCGTCAACGACTTCAAGGCGGCAATGCCCACGTTTGGCTGCGTGTGCTCACCCCTGATCGATGGAGATTTCATCTACATGCAGGCCGGCGCCTCGGTAGCCAAGTTAGACAAGAAGAACGGAAAGGTGCTCTGGCGTTCTCTCAAAGACGCAGGCGGCATGAACGGCAGTGCCTTCTCTTCTCCCGTCATCGCAACGCTGTCTGGCCAGCGACAGCTCCTCGTGCAAGGCCGAGAGAAACTCGCAGGCGTTGACCTGAACTCCGGCGATGTCTTGTGGTCCCAGATCGTACCGTCCTTCCGTGGGATGAACATCCTCACGCCGACCGTCGTCGATGAAGCGATTTTCACAAGTAGCTACAGCAACAAATCGTGGCTTTATAAGGTTGCCAAGACCAAGGAAAAATTCGCCGTCGAACAAGCATGGACCAACAAAGCAACGGGCTACATGTCATCGCCAGTGGTCATCGACGGGCACGCCTACTTGCATCTCCAGAATCGGCGCTTCACGTGCATCAACCTAAAAACCGGCGAGCAAACGTGGATCACCGATCCCTTCGGCCAATACTGGAGTATGGTGGCCCAAGGTGACAAAATCCTCGCATTGGATCAGAATGGATCACTCCTGTTGATCAAGGCGAATCCCAAGCAATTCGACCTCCTCGACACTCGCAAGATCAGCAAAACGGATACCTGGGCCCATCTGGCAGTTTGCGGCGATGAGTTGTTTGTTCGTGAACTGAACGCACTTGCCGTGTACCGTTGGCAAATGCCGAAAAAGGGCGGTTAGCATTGGTAGCTGCATTCCGCAGCGCGAACAGTGGTTTCCCCAAAGCAATAGCAGTGAAACACGTCTATAACCGGTCCGATCCCGGGGATTAGCTTCACGAACCAGCTGAGTGAAACGTGAATATCTACGACATCAAGGTCACAGCGATCGACGGTCAAGCCCAATTGCTCGAAGAATATCGGGGCCGCGTTCTGCTAATTGTCAACGTCGCCAGTAAATGCGGCTTCACAGGCCAATATGCAGGCATTGAATCGCTCTATCGCAAGTACTGCGACAGGGGTTTAGTTGTCCTGGGGTTTCCTTGCGATCAATTTGGCCACCAGGAACCTGGGAACGAAGCAGAAATCAAGAAGTTTTGCTCGCTCACGTATGAAGTCTCCTTTCCGATGTTCGCCAAAATACAGGTCAACGGCGACGATGCTCATCCTCTGTATCAGTTCTTGAAATCAGCAAAGAGAGGTTTTCTGGGCAGCAGCTGGATCAAATGGAATTTCACCAAGTTCCTTGTTGATCGCGATGGGAAGGTGGTCAACCGCTTCAGCCCCACGGTAACACCGGAACAATTGGATAAGGATGTCGACTCGCTACTCGGTTAACAACCGAATGAGGTACTCCTCACTCAGATGCACACCATGAAAATCGCTGCCATCGTCTACCCGCATCAATTATTCGCGCCCCACCCTGCCATGGAAGGGGCGTCGTCAACCATCTTCGTTGAGGATCCGTTGTTTTTCTCGCAGTACCGCTTTCATCGGCAAAAGCTGATGCTACATCGAGCAAGCATGAAGCGTTACGCGGCGAAACTACGGGAATCGGGCGCCGAGGTCCGCTACCTCGACGTTGCTGAGGTGCAGACCACGCAATCCATTGCGCGGCACTTGACCAAGTGGAAGATCCGATCCGTCCGAGTGGTGGATCCGTGCGATGATTGGTTGACGCAACGGCTCAGCGCCGGTCTGCAGGATTGCGGTATCGGCTTGACACTGGTGGACGACCCGCACTTCTTCACCCCTACCACGGAGATTGTGCGATTCGTCCGCGGCAAGAAGAAGCTCTTTTTCACCGAGTTCTATATCTCCCAGCGCAAGCGGCTGAACATCTTGATGGACGAAGACAAACCAGCCGGCGGCAAATGGAGTTTCGATCCGGACAATCGCAAGAAGCTTCCTGGGGCCCTGGCAATCCCCACTGTCCCTTTCTCAGTCGAGGATGAGTTTGTTCGGGAGGCAAGAAACTACGTGCGACAGCGATTCCCAAACGCTCCCGGAAAGGACGCGCCCTTTCGCTATCCAACCGATCACGGTGGGGCGGAAGCCTGGCTTGCGGAGTTCGTGAAGCATCGGTTGAACCGGTTCGGCGACTACGAAGACGCCGTCAGCGCCCAACATGACATTCTTTTTCATTCGGTCCTGACGCCGATGCTCAATATCGGCTTGCTCTCGCCGCAACGAGTCGTTGAAGCCGCTCTCGCTCATGCCGACCGGGTGCCGCTCAATTCGCTCGAAGGGTTTATCCGTCAGGTGATCGGCTGGCGGGAATTCGTCCGCCTTGTTTATTTGACGTGGGGACGGAAACAACGCACCCGCAACTTCTGGGGCTTCACCCAAGACCTTCCGGCCGCGTTCTATGACGGCTCCACGGGCGTCGAACCTGTCGATCACGTCATCCGGCAAGTGCTCAGCACCGGTTACTGCCACCACATCGAGCGACTCATGATCCTCGGCAACTTCCTCCTGCTGTGCGACATCCGCCCGGATGCCGTCTACCAGTGGTTCATGGAATTGTTCGTCGACGCCTACGACTGGGTGATGGTGCCGAACGTCTACGGCATGAGCCAGCACGCCGACGGTGGGCTGATGACCACCAAGCCGTACATCAGCGGGTCGAGCTACGTGCTGAAGATGAGCGACTTCAAGAAAGGCCCGTGGTGCGCCGTCTGGGACGCCCTTTACTGGCGATTCATCGACCGTCATGCCGATTTCTTCGCCGCCAACCCACGCATGGCGGTGATGGCGAAGATGAAAGATAAACTCGGGGGCAAGATGAAGGAACACCATCGTGTCGCCGACGAGTTCCTGGCCCAATTACACGGGTGAGGGAACGATTCCACGAACAACAGGGCCAAACTCCACAGTGCATCAATCCGTATCGAATGCTTTAATTCACTTCCGGAAGCAACCATGTGTACCATGTCTATCACTTGTCTCTAGGAGTCAATATGAAGAAGATAAATGCGAAGTTGGACGAAGGCCGTTGAGAGCCAGATGACCGCCAGTCGCCGAGTAAGTAAGCCGGCGGAAGAAAAAGGTCATCAATTGCGGTGTGGCGCTGCGGCCTCGAATATGGCGTCGCATTCCCGTTCGAGAACGCCACCCAGGATTTTACATCTCCACGTCGGGCCTCGCCGGATGACTTCTTCTGCCGGGATGTCTATCTGCCGCCAGCCGTAGCGCAGCAGGGAGCCGATCGACGTTCCAAAAACCACCGCGCCGATGCCGCTCCAGAGGATGGCCCCCTGGCACATTGGGCAGGGCTCGGCGGTGGTGTACAGGACGAGACCGGCCCCATCGATGGCCGAATGAGTTCGAGCCAACTGGTTGATGGCGTCTATCTCCCCGTGCCATGTCGGATTGAGCGCGGACTTGTTCCAGCCCTCGGCCAGAATCTTGCCGCTTTCGCGATCGACGATGACCGCCCCGAACGGTAAGTTCGGGACGTTGGCTGCCAGGTCGATGGCCCGCCGCATGTAGCTTTCGTGAT
>CAMAUE010000018.1 GCA_945861245.1 Singulisphaera sp. GP187 | reverse complement strand
CTGGCGAAAGCGACCGCTCGACAGGTGAAGCCACAATGAAATACATCAGGAGAAGTTAGCGATGGCCGTACCGCTCTACAGCGTTTGGACTTTGGACATTGAGACTGTTTGTGTAGCGCAGAATGTGCCGCTTCATGGTTTACGCTCTGTGCTGCGCGAGCTACGTCGTAGGGGGTACTCCTGTCACTATCGGCGCGATCGCGACGGAGGACACGAAGATAATGATCCGATGGAATTAGTCAAACGAGTTTCTGTTGAGGCTGAAAGTTAGCTTCTCAACCGAAGCGCCACTTGTTTTCGGAGCCAATCATGAACGAAGAAAAGAAGCTGCATGAGGTATTTGCGGGCTTGTTGAAGGCCGTCGAATCCGATTTACTGGTTGCGGATACATTTGCCCGAGGTGTCGAAGACCTGCGACCATGCACGAATGCGCCATCGACCATTCGGGACGTGTCTGGGGACGCAGTTCATGTTACTTTTTATCTCATTCTTCAATTGCCCGATTATACGGACTCATGCGTTAGTGTGCTTGGAGGCGAGCTCGTGCCACTGCTCAGGTATCAACGGAATGGGACTTGGTGGACGCCAAATGGAAACGTTCGCGCAATAGACATTTGGGACGTACGACCAGCGCGTGGGCAAGGGCCGTTCACGTTGCAAACGCCTTGGAAGGCAAAGATCCTGATCATCGATGCCCCGCCCGATTTGCAGGTTGCTACAGTGCTCGGGTGGGACGGACATGCGTGGTTGACTGACCGTGGTCGCGCACGTCACGTCGAAGCGCCTCTGCCAATCGAACGTACTATTGATGACGACTGGGGTTGTTAGATCCCATGTCGCCAGAGCTTCCTGTGCCCCAAGATGGCTTCATAATCGTCGTCATCTCCGACGTTGACGTGTACGGGATGGGACCTAGGTTTGGCGTAGCTCATCCTTGCGGTCATGGTGGCTGGATTGAGCGCTCGTACTACGAGGAGCTTGAAGAGAAGTCCGGTACGTTTGACGATTGCAATCATTCATTTCCTCGGGAGACAGGACGTGATCGCTCGAAGGACGGGCCGTAACCTTGGACGTGGGGGAGAAAACAGTGAACGAAACCAACTCATTGATGACACCTAAATTTAGGAGAATCATATGACCTCTGAAATCGCAACCGACTTCGACTTTGAACCGCTGCCGGATGGCAACGTGTTAATCAAGTTCTTCGGCGACAATGGTGTCACCGTCCATAAGCAGGTGATCACAAGGGATTGCCTCGCCGCGATACCAATTGTCGTCGCTCTTACCGACAACCAAGGAACGAAGCCAAATGCACCATCTGATGCCGAAGAAATCAGGCGGCTCAGTCCCTCCATTCTTTCCCCGGAGAACCGAACCACCAACACTCAAGACGCGATTGACTGCGATGCGCTCCACCGCATCCCGGCAGAAGAAGTACTCTACGTGCAACGCCTCTTCTACCTCCAGACGCGGTCACCAAACGGTGTCAACCTTGATTTCTTGCCCTACACCAGCCCGAGCAAGTGGATGGTGGCAGAGATGCGCAAGAAGTTCCCAAACAGTCCTTGGACCGAGAAGCTGATCTACCGCACTCTGTTGCGGATCAGAAAGCTCGAATCGAGTTTTGCGGATGACGTTGACCAACACACCTGACAAGCGCAGCGGTGGTTCTGCCCAAGAACATCCTCGAAGCAATTGACCTAACCAGGCTTTCAGGCCACAACACCGACATGGGAGCCGACCATGAAGACCAGAGAACATGCGTCTTTGGAAGCGACAGAGCATCTGCAGCGTCCTGAGCAGGAAGAACCGATGACGAAGATTGACAGATACTCATCGCCCACGGCGGGACGCGCGTCGCTCACATTCGGGAATGCGAGGTAAAGGGTGGCCTCGACCAGGCCGTGCGTTATCCAGCTACATCTGAGGTGTGAACAACCTCAACGAGAGGCAACAATGAACATCTACGAATGCATGACAGCACGAGCCGCGAACGAAGGGAAGAGGCACACCTTACCGCGGGCGCTCTATAAGGCTTGGTTCGATCTTGGGATTCGGACATTCTTTGGTGTCAGAGTGAATGCGTCTGGCACACTCATCGAGGATCAGCAGAACCCGGAGGTTTTTAAGACGTGGAATGGGATTGATCGGGTGCGCCCTGCGAATTAGACGTCGAGCGCTAATGCTAATACAGTCCCGCCAACTCGTCATGAGTTGGACGAACAGAAGGAACATTCCTGATGATTTCGACGCGATGGACTGCGACTGCGAGACTCTGTTCTATGACGTTGACGCGGTCTTGTGCAAGAACGCTGAGGGTGATTACGGTGAGTGGGACTTCCTGGTCAGCGATCTCCAAGAAACCGACGCAGAGATGGAGGTAACACAATGACGCTAGAACAAGAAGCGACCAAGCTAATCACGACCCACCTTTGGACCGACACCCAACGCTGGGTCTTCGGAGATGGTTGTTCCTCCTCGGATTACTACCGAGAGCAGGCCGCTATGCGCCGGCTCAACGAGATCGCAGTCGTTCTCGAAGAGGGTCGCGTTCGGGCCTTTTGGTCGGAGATTAGGGGGGGAATACGAGCGATGATGGCTGAGGATGCCGGACGTGTTCTGCCGACGGACGTGATCAACAAGTGGCTGGCAGATGATGCTCCGAATGATCCGTCACCAGAGGAGATCGACAAGTGCCTGACTGATTTGCTCGAGGGTACGCTACAGCCACCAGACGGGCCTGAGGAGCAAGTCCGTATTGCGCTAAACAACATCTGGCGAGAGCGACTGCGGAGTTCATGAACACAAAAGGTGCTGCTGTACGTCACTGTGATCAGCGCGACAACCACAAAGCGACAGATTGTAAACTGGCCAGTCGAGGTGATCAAGAGCATGGCGAAACGAGCAGGAACGTTAGCATCGCCATCTCATATTAGAAATCATACGCGACGGACACCGGTTGTGGTCGCCGGCTAATTACAATGGGGCGCTTGCGAATGGTGCTGCAAGGGCCAAGGAAAGCTCACGTACGATCAAGTGAAGGAAATGATAAGTGTGCAATGGTAGCGACATTTTACACCGTGACAGATTTGGTTGAGATGCTGAAGCTTTCAAAAAGCCAAATCTACGCCTTGATCGAGGGCGGGATGTTGCGATGCCACCGCTTCACGCGCCGGCGAAATGGTGCTATCCGCGTCAGCCAGGCGCAGCTCGACGAGTACCTAAAGGCGACTGAGGATCCTGGCGAGCCCACTCCAGTCCCCATGTCACCTCAACGGTCGGCTGCTATTGCGCACCCCCAGAAACAGTTTGCGTTCCTGCCACCACAGTCCTGAACCGCTCTAGCTTCTCCCGCAGGCCCTGCCGGTCTGCCAGCAGGTGCGAGTAGTGCTGGCGTATAACGGCGGGGCTGTTGCCCATGAGGGACGCGAGCGTATCCACGTCCATGCCCGCCTTCAGCATTTCCGTCGCCCAGCTGTGGCGGTACGAGTAGGCGGTCAGCCCCGGCATCCGCAACCGCTTGCGGAGTTTCATGAAGCGGTCCACGAAGTTAACCTTGTCGAAAGGCTTGCCGTTGCGACGGCGGAAGAGCTGTCCGGTTGGGTAGCGCTTCACCAGTTCCTTCACCGTCTCCAGCGTCGGCCCCGACAGGTAGATTACGCGATCCTTGTGCCGGGAGGTCTTGTGGGCGAAGCGGTCGCTGCGACGCGTCATCTCCTTGCGAAACACGAACGCGCCGAGCTTCGCGTCGAAGTCGGCGGCGGTGGCCGCGGCCAACTCGCCGGGCCGGGCCCCGGTGTCCTTGAGCGCCTGGATGAACGGCTTCCAGTGCGCCCGCGACGCCGCCATGATCTGCTCGTGCGCGGCCTCGATCTCCGCCGCGTTCGTCCCCAGCAGCGCCTCGGCACCCCGCGAGGTCGGCGCCGGCTTCTCCAACCCCATGAGCGGGTTCTTGGCGATCATCCCGGCCGTCACTGCCCAGTTGAACGCGGCCGTCACGCCTTGCGCGAAGTTCCGCTGCGACCCTGCACCCCAGGTCACGGGCTTGCGGGCCTTCTGTTCCTTCCGCCGCCGGTGGGGCCGCGGGACCGTCTCCATGTGCTCCATGAAGCGGTAGGCATCCAGGTGCGTCAACGAGGCGACAGGCCGCTCGCCGAGGGCGGGCTTCGACGCGACGGGCCGGTGGTCCACGAACGGCTCAAAGGAGCGGAGGCGGATCTCTACGGTCCCCGGCTTCTTGCATTTGCTGATGTGTTTGAGGTACTCGTCCAGCACCTCACGTACAGTGGTTGCCGCGGGCGCGAGGGCGGCTGCAACCATCTCGGCCTCGCCCTTCATGATCTTCTGAAACAGCTCCAAGGCGGCCAGATAGGTGGGGCCGTCGGGGGCGTCGTCAGGCCCGAGGGCCAGTTCGCGGCGTTCGCCCTTGTAGACGCAGAAGTAGCCACCCCCCTTGCGGCCGGGCCAGTAGCGTACGGATGCCTTGCGTGCCATGAAGAACTCCGACAGGAAGCGTGTTTGTGGTCACTCCCATCGTAATTCAGTCCAGCCATTCCGTCCAGGCCAGTATTATCCTTCCTTGAAGAATTGACCTAACTCAAGTATTTCTTAGGCATTTCGGCGCCGGCTACGAACGAAAGCTTGCCGATCTTGCACATCTGATAGACGTTGATGCGAAAGTCCGGACAGGTGCTGACCAGGCAGTAGGCATCCGTAGGTGAAAATCCGTATTCGGTGATGAGCCAGTCCATGAGGTGAAACGTGGCGGTCTCGACGGCGATTTCGAGCGGTTTGTTGGCGCTGATCGCGATAAGGGCGTCGGGCTTTTCGATACGCATCCACGGTATCTTTTTCGATTTGACGATGTCGAGTTTCACGCGGACCGTCGCCTTCGTCTCGGCGGCGGTGCCGGTGAATTCGGTGTCGCCCTGCGAGGCGTGAACGTCGCCCAGGTAAAAGAGCGCGCCGGGATGATGGATCGGCAGGTAGATCTTGTTGCCGACGGTGACATCGCGGATGTCGAGATTCCCGCCCCATTCGCCTTGGCCGTCGAGGCTGGTCGTGACTTCGCGATCCGGGGCGATGCCGATCGTGCCGACGAATGGCGTGATCGGCCAGGAGATTTTGTGATTGAAGTGCAGCGTGCCGTCGCGTGTCGTGCCGCTGGGGCCTTTGGTGTGTTGAAATATTTTCGTCGTATATTCGGTAGAGAGTTCCGGCCAGCGCGTCAACTCGCCGGCGGGGCCACGGCGTGGGCCGATCGCGACCCAGGAGTAATCGTCCACGGTGATCGCTTCAAGCGTGATGACGAGCATATCGCCACGCTGAGCGCCTTCGAGAAAGATCGGCCCCGCGATCGGGTTGGCAAGGGCAGGCACGCGGTCAAAGCCGGGCCGTTTGCCGGGGATCGCCTTGTCGGATTCCGATTTGAAGTAGCCAGTGCTGGCGTCGTAGGTTTCGAGTTCGAATGCCTCGTTTGGCTGCACGCGCAGCAGCGGTTCGTCGCGCCAGTCGAAGGCGTATTTACGGGCGAGTTCGCGAGGGATTCGTTGCATGGGGGGACTCCAGGGAAATACAAATCAATTAAACGATGACGCCACCGACAAAAATACGAGCCGGAAGCGTAAGCGACGGATTTCTCCAGTCCGTCGCTTACGCTTCCGGCTCGTAAAGCGACTTTTGTCGGCGGCGTCAACGATGAGCCGAGTAAGACATTCAGAACGCGGCGATCCTAATTAAGACATTACAAATCAAGGCAAGTAAATGAGCGTATCCAAGTAGTCGCCCGGCTCGCCAGCGTGGGCGACTAATTCTAGCCAGCTCACAAGTTCTTTGATTGAGAAACCGATGCTGCTGACTAATATGCCTGGAGAATGTTTCCCTGAGAGTAGATGCTGGCGGAGATGGCCCGGCATGGTATGTACATCTTCGGTGAGGAGAATCCGCCCTTCACGCTCAGCCCAAATCAATATCGTCGCATCGTCTATTCCGAGCGGCAAGTCCGAGGGGTCGCCAACACGTTCCGCATCGATCGGGAGTCCGCCCATCACATTGTGCCGTAGTATTGCTGACCACAACGGGCCGCGCAGATGCTCGTTCAGCAAAAAGCGCAGCATGACTTAGGCCCCTTTCGCATGCTGCATCCCAATCAGCCGCTCTCGCAACGTTTTCAATGGTAGCCCCTCTGGCTTTGCCGTGCGTTGGCGATCCAATTCTTCGCGACAGGAAGCGATGTAGGCATCCACGCCGTTTTTATTCTCCAAATAATAAGCGATTGCTTTATGTATCATCGCCAATTGCAAGCCAGGGAACTGGCATGCAAGCATCTCCGCGGAGTAACCGTCGTCATAATACCGCACGAGGTGGTACAGGCCAATCCGATGGCCGGTCAGCCGGATTTCGCCGGTGCTGTCGCGGGTGAGGAAATCAGGTAGGATCATTAGGGCCTCCCGGTGCATTGGTGTATCGGAGATTGTATCCGAATTTGCTCGGGATTTCAGCGCCGAACATGTTGGCCAGCCGACATCTCGTCGCGATTCGTTCGCGGGCGCGTCTGTTCGTGAGAAACGGGTTGTACGGAGGTGGGCCTCGGACTCCCGACCTTCACCGCCGGCGAATCGGCGACTGAAACAATCCAAGCAGAAACAACACCAATCCGACAAAGAACAGCGTCCAGCCGCCAAGCTTGAGCCAGACGTTGGCGATGTCGTCGCCGTAGCGCTCGTCGCAGCCGCAGTATGCCGCGATGGCGACGCCCGCAACGAACAGCCAGCAGCCTATGGACAGTAGTCGGCGGAATGGTTTGTCGGGTTTTCGCCAGGTGTTGTTTGCTGGCTTGGCGTCGTTCGTCATCGGCACCTCCCGAAACTTTCACCGTGCGCGTCATTGTTTCATCGCGCGGTTGCGGCGGATGACCCTGATGATGCCCATGATGACCAGAACCAAGCCAAGAATGTCTATGCCGAGCATAATAAGCGAAGGAATCGCCCCTCCGATACGGACAGTCTGCAAGAAGTTCCGGATAAAAAAATTGAGCATCCAGACGCCCAATCCACCGACAATGAGTTGGCCGCCGCCTTTCGTTTCACCGACGGGCACATCGTTCGCATGCTGCTTGCGATAGTTCGTCGCATACTGGATGATCTGCTCCACTTGCTTCGGAGGATAGCCAGCGTCGATCAAGCTCACGCGAATGTCGCGCGGCTTGGTTCCTTTTATCAGTTGCTCCAGAGCGTAGACGTACGCATCCTCGCGGATCTCGCCGCCGTTGCTTTGGTTCTCGGGGGTTGCATCGCTCATATTTCGATTCTCCTTCTTCGATTCGGCTACGTTCGTGCCACCCTACAATAGTATTTGAGCTCACGTGTTTCGCTTATTCCCCGCCGCCTATAACATCGGCATGGACCTGGGCGATTTCCTCACCCGCTGGACGGTGCGCGGCGCGATGGTGTTTTACGTCTTCGGCCTCGCCTCATTCGGCTGGCGGCGGGCGGCGTGGACGGCGGGGTGCGCGCTGTATCTGCTGCATGTGATCGCGGCGTTTGCGTTCTTTCACAATTGGAGCCACGACGAGGCCTATGCCTTCACGGCCGAGCAGTCCGCGGCGGTTGCCGGGCTGCGCTGGGGCGGCGGGCTGTTCGTCAATTACCTGTTCACGGTGGTGTGGGTCGGCGATGTCGGCTGGCGTTGGCTTTTGCCGGCTTCGCATCGCAACCAGCCGCGCTGGTTGACGTGGACGGTACACGGTTTTCTCGGCTTCATCGCGTTCAACGCCACGGTCGTTTTCGCGAGCGGTTTCAGCCGATGGTTCGGCATCGCGGCGTGCGTGCTGTTGAGCGTGCCTCGGCTCCGCCAAAATCACTCACCACAGAGGCACAGAGGCACAGAGAAAGGCAAGTAAGGCAAATTATCTGACGATCGGTGACGCGCATAGATTATTTTACCGGTCTTTTCTTCTCTGAGCCTCTGAGCCTCTTTGCCTCTGTGGTGAATATTGCGGGTTCGTGGCCAAGCGTGGCGAAGTGAAAGGGGCTGATATGATGGACGGCGGCGCTCTGTTTTTTCTGCTTATTCCGCTAGGCATCGGCCTGGCGATCCTGTTTCGCGTTCTCGCCGGCAACCTCGATCATGACCTCCTGCGCGAGTATGTCGAGCAACGCGGCGGGACCGTATCCTCGATCGGTTGGGCGCCATTTGGCCCCGGCTGGTGGGGCGAAAAAGCGATCGCATCTACGAGGTCCACTACACCGATCGCGATGGCAATTTACATCATTCCTACGCAAAAACGAGCATGATGACTGGCGTATATTTAACGGAGGATAGCATCGTGACCTACGCGAAACCGTCGATCGAAGCGAGGGAAGTCGAGACGCTTGAAGACGAGAATGCGCGATTACGAATGGAGATCGAACGGCTGAAACGCGAGAAGGGTGATGACGGATCGGATGCGATTCGGGAGTAGGCAGGTCTTTCCGCTTGCGGCTTAGCGCTCGCACTAAGTGACTGGACGTGAGCGCGAAGCCGCAAGCGGAGATCGTTAGCGATAGTGCACTGCCCACGGGCGGCCTTGCGTGGTGACGGTCCAGCGGATCGTGCCGGCGCGGTCCATCTCGGCGACTTGCTTGGTGTTCATGCCGCAGACGAGGACATTGCCGTTGGGCAGACACGTGGCGCGGAAGGCGCTGGTGAACGGTTTGCCCCAAACCTCGGCGCCGGTCTTGCGATCGAGTTCGCGAACGGTTCCGTTGTTGAACATGGACGCGACGAGGTAGTTGCCGTTGGGCATCATCTCAACGCTGCACCAATTGCCCTGGGTGTTGGCGTTGATCGTATTCTCGATAGCGCGAGACTTGCCGTTCATTTCGACAACTTGGCCTTGGGCGGTGATGGCGACGATGTTGCCGTTGCGAGCGACGTGACAGCTGAAGAAGTGGTACTGCGGTCCGGGCATATGGCGGTAGACCTCGGTTTGATCGGGTCGCACTTCCATAAACATGTTGTAAGAGGCGATGAACGTGTTGCCGTTCGGCAGGCGCTGACAGCAGATGGGGTTGACGGGCGTGCGGAACTCCCAGAGTACCTTGCCGGTGGAGTCGCGTTCGGTGACTTTATTGCCGCTATTCTCGGCGACCAGCACGCGGCCATTGGGGAGCGTGCGAGCGTCCATGGCCCCGACGACGCCGGTGAAACTCCAGCGTTTGGTGTCGCCGGTGCGTGGGCCTTCCCAGACCTGGCCCTGGATATTGCCGATACGCGAATCGTACTCGCACACGGTGACGAGCCCCATGTAGCTTTCACGGCTGCTGAGGCCGGCGAGATCAACCTTGCCTTGATTGGCGTTGATCCAGGTCGTCCAGGCCTTCGCGGCTTTTTGCCGGGATTCGCGCGAATCGGCAAGCACGGGTTCGGTCGGTAATTTATCACCTGCCAGCCTGCTGAGTGTGTCTTCGACGAGCGGCAGATAGGTGTCTGGCACGCTTATTAACAGGTTCGGAAGGGTGCCGAGCGCCACGTTGTCTCGGGCAGCGATCATTCCCTGGGTGGCCCGCATTCGGACCACGGGGTTGGTATCGTCCAAGAGCACCGCCACTTTGGCAACATGCTGCTTGCCGCCGACATGACCGAGCACATAGGCGGCGGCGGCACGGCGTGCGGGCATGGCATCCGTCAAGGCCGTCACTAATGCAGGCTCAATCGCCGACTCGCGCAGGCTCAGTCGCGTCATGCTGGCGAGAATCTCGGCCTCTACGGTCTCGTCGTCCGCGAAAGGCGTGAACGCCAACAGAACGCGAATGCTTTCGCCGGGCGCCGCGTGTTTGCCTTCAAACGGACGTAACAACATCCGAGCGGCCGCGGTTGGGATTTGTGTGTTCGTTAGGCTGCGGAGATCTATGAGGCTGTCGTCGAACCGCCGAGCTGCCTCGGCGTTCAAGTCGAGCGTTCCCTGACGAAGAAATGCCATTGCGGAAATACCTAGGCCCTTGATCTCGGCATTCGCTTTTACCCGCTTCAGGTACAGACTGTGGCCAAGTTCCGACGCCAAGGCACGAGCGCGTCTCAAGTTGGTGTCGTCAGGAGTGCGTGTGCGGAAATAATCGAGCAACCCTTTTTCCGTTAGCTCGACCTTCGCCCCCTTTAACAGAGCCTCATCTCCCGAACGGAGTTCCTTCAGAGATTCTTCCAGACCTTGGCCATAGAGCCCATCCATGACTTTCTGACGCACACGCGGATTGGCATCACCGAGCAAGTCACGTAGCGTATCACGGTAGCCCGCACCGGCGCGGCGAGCGAGTAGGTATGCCGCTGTGGACCGGCGAAACGGCTGTTTGTCATTCAGCGCATCGAGAACCATCTGTTCGACTTTGTCGCCGCGAATCGTGAGCCGACCGATGCTGGTCAGGATTTCTTCCTCGGCATAGGGGTCGGTGATCGCCGGTGCGAAATTGAGCAACACCATAGCTGCTTTGACATCACCGCGTTCCGCCAAGACGCGTGCCGCCGTCGCAATGGCATCGGGCTTCGCCTTGTCTTCGATTTTGGCGATGATTTGCTCGACGCGCCGAACGGTTTCGAGCGAAGCGTCCGTCGTGCCTGCCTTCAAGAATGGAATGGCGAGCAAACCGCGAAACTCCAGATCCTTCGCCGCCTTATCTCGCACGGCGAAGACGCCACTGTCGAGTCGGCGGACAGCTGCTTCGAGGAGCTTGTCATCGCCGTCCTTGAGAAGTTGCTTTTCAAAAAATTCGATTAGGCGTTTCGTGTCGGTCGGATAGTTGAGGCGTTCGAGTGCCTTGACGTCCAGCTCAACCTGCGTCTGTGCCGTTGCGTACCAGGCCACGGACCAGACAATCGCAACGACGAACCAACGGTGAAGAGCCATCGCACGCACTCCCGTATCGGCGGATCGAAAGAGTTTCTATCAAGGTAAACTATTAACTGCGGGAATACTAACGAAAAATTGGCGAACTGGGAAAGTTTCCGCGTGGATTATGTGTCTTTTTGTGCACGGCGGAGACGCCTCAGGGCCGGAAGCGAAAGCAACGATTGAAATACACCGTCGTGCACGCTTCCAGCTCTGGGGTTCTTGGAGAACTGGTTTACTTCTTGTTGGTCTGCTGAACTTTGCCCTTCACATCGACGGTCGCCGTGTCGACGGTCTTGGCGATCTTCTCGGAGACCTTGCTGGCGAGCAAACCGCTCGGGTCGCAGCCTCGGAAGATGGCGACGATCTCGCCGCCCTTGCCGATGAGGAAGTTCGTCGGCATCGTCTTGGTCTGGAAGGTTTCCCAGGCTTTGCCTTTGCTGTCGACGCCGTAGAGCATGTTGATTTTCTTTTCCGTTGCGTACTTCGCGACTTTGCCGTCCGGTTCCTTGAAGATGGCAATGCTGGTGACGCCATATTTTTTGTAGGCGGCATCGATTTCCTGGAAGTAGGCCAATTCCTTGTCGCAACCCGAGCAGCCGCAGGTCAAGCGGACGAGCACTGGGCCTTTAGCGCAGAGTTCTGCGAGATTGATGGTTTTGCCCGATTGATCCTTGAACGTGAAATCAGGCGCTTTCTGCCCGACTTCAACCTTCGCCGGCGTCTTGGCAGTGTCTTGCGCGACGGCAAAAGACAGGGCGAGGGTGCAGATGACCGATGCAGTCAAAATGCGAACCATGAAGAACACTCCTTGAGTGACAGCGCGTTGCCGCGCGGTGGTAGGTGAGAATGACAATCTACCGCGCCAAGAGGAATTAGGGAAGTGGAAAATTGGCGCCGCCCTCAGAATTCCTTTTGTTTTCGTTTAGCGCCCGCAAACGCGAGCCGTCACGCGGGCGCTAAGGATCATTCAAATACTAACTTCCCGATTTGGTTTTGCCGCTTGCGGCTTAGCGCTCGCGCGGCGCCTTGCGAGCGCTAAGCCGCAAGCGGCGGAATCGGGAAGTTCTTTATTCGATTTTCCTAAACGAAAACGATCACCGATCCAGCGGCGGCGTCGTAGGCAGATCGTTGATCGGCGGCAGCGTAATCCCGTTTTGGCGGTCAAGCACAGACGGCAGCGTCGGCGTGATCGCGCGCACTGCGGGAGCGGCTGACGACGGCGTTTTCGGCTCCAGGAGCATAAAGCCTTGCCTGCCCTTTGTGGCTCCGTCGGTGAGTGTCGTCGGCGCTGGCGTTCGTATTTCGAGCGTCGGGATCGGTACCCAGCTGGTGTCCAGAGTTTTTGGCGCTATCGGCAGCTCATCGCCTATCCCGGATTTTTTCGGAACGATCGGCAGCCGTTCGCGTTGTTCAAAGTCGGTAGGTGTCGTGGGCAGGCCTGTCGGCTGCCCGCCTTCGATCGCGTTTTCTCCGCTGGTTAGAACTTCGCTCGATTTCACCGCACACAATCGACCGGGTTGCGTCAGCGAATCGGGACGTTCACGCAGCACGATCGCCCTGCTGCGCTCTTTCTCGTATTCCACCGCGCGGATTTGGGCACATTGCGGCAGCGGACCTTCGCTGATGTGTACGTTGTTGTATTTCAGAATCGTGCCCTTCGCCCATTCAAGCCGGGCAAGTGTGTTGTTGTACTCCGCGATGGCCCCGTATTCCTTGACGAGCGCGGCGGCGTAGCGGCGCTGGGCATCGAGAATGCGTTGATCGCCCGGCGACAACTTCCCGCCCTTGGATTGTTGCAGGTTCTTTCGCACACTTTCGAGATACGCAATGCGCTCCGCGCGATGGGCCTCGATGCGGCGATATTGATGATCAAGTTCCTGTATCTGCGAGGCCAAGAAGCGTGTGGCTCGTTCCTCTTGGTCCCTGAGGAAGTAAAACGCCTGTGTCAGTTCCAGCCGCGCCGCCCGAATTGCGGCATGTTCGAAGCGTTGACCGAGCGACACGCTCATGTTGACGCCCATCGTCCAGTCGCCGTAATGGCTGCCGATGAGGGATCGGATGGCGTTGTTGGTTCGCGGCGTTCCTGAGCCGTCAATAAAGTTTTCGTCGCCGACCAGAGTTGAGCCGAAGCCGACGGGTTCGTAGCGAAAGAAACCACGCAGGTCAGGGCGCAGGTTGTTCTTCTGGATCGACATCAGATACTGGTGGTACTTCAGGTTTTCGCGAGCCAGGATCAATTCCGGGCGGAGGTTGAGCGCGTCCTGAACGCTGTTCTGCCAATCTGGCCTCAACTCGGCGAAACTCGGCGGCGTGATCGGCACAAGCTTCGTGCCGTCCTCCACCGGCAGGCCGAGGATGCCACGCAGATGGCGCTCGGCATCGAGCACTTCGTTCAGTGCCCGTAGACGCTCGGCCCGGAACTCTTCGTATTGACCGAGCACCTGAAAATATTGCGGCGGAGGCATCTTCTCCGAGCCGGCCTTGTATAGGTTGTAACTTTCCTGCCAGGTTTTATGCATCACCCGCAGGTTTTCTTCAAAGCTGTAAAGTTGGCCAAATTTGTTGTACAGGTTCCAATAGGCGACTTCCGTGTTGAGGATGAGGAGGTTCACGTTACGCTCAAATTCGGCGCGAGCCTGGTCGAAACGCAAACGCGAAATCAGGATGCCTTCCGTCGAGCGATCGACGAAACTGCCAAGGGTTCCTTGATGCGTGTTAAAGGCTGCGGCAGCACCCGAACTACTGAATGAGCTGCCTGATATGCCAGGGAAGCGCGACAGCAATTGGTTCATGTCGACGCCCCAGTCTTTCCACAGGGGCTGCTCGAAGCCGACGCTCATGCGCAACGTGTAGTTTGGATTCAACACGCCTAGCTGACCGGTGGGCGGCACGTTCAGGTTTGTGTAATTCGCCAGGAATGAGACGTTAGCCAAGCCGCCGGTAGAGAACGGTTTGATAAGCGTGGACGCCAGTGCGGCGGAATGGCCGTTGTTGAACGACGACAAACCTTGCTGGAGGTTGTCGGTATTGCTCCAACTCATTGAGGTGACATACTGGGCGTCGAAGCGTGCTATCGACGCTTCCATGGCAGCACTGGTGATGGCCGGGTTCAGGGCGATTACTTTGATACGCTCGGTCTGCGAGTTCATCGAGCCGGGGCCGTTAAACGCTCCGAGATTGTCATCGGATTGCCCGCGACCCGCGCCAGCGCGACCGCTGACGTGGCCGTTCTCCAGAGCTAATGCGAAGGCGCCTTGCAGCGTCAAATAGCGCGGCGGACGATCGGGATTGCTGACCGTCGGCGGCGCCGGCGTGATGCCGGTGAGAGGATGATTAACGCCGCAATGGTCGTTCTCCAGCTTGGTAGGCAGACGCTCCATATGAGCTTGTTCGTAGACTTCCTTGGCCAAAAACGTTTGCTGACAACCGGCGACGACACCGAGCAACGTGAACGTTGGCAGGCCGCAGTAAATCAATTTTTTCGCGAAGCCAGCAATCCGTTGCAACATTCGGCACCCCATCGCCTAGAACACTCGTCGCGCATGGCGCATTCCATGCGGGATCATTCCTGTTATCGGTTAGTCCCGGATGAGAAATTAGGAAATCTTTGACGATTATGCCGATAATGCGGGCGCTTTTCGCGAGTGGTGTGAAGTGAGTGAGGATGGGGGGATCTGTTTCGTAAATAGCCCGCCATTTATGGCGGGCATGCCGAGAACCCGCGATATATGGCGGGCTATATACAAAACGGATGCCGGGAGTTCACCGCTTGGACAGGCCCGGCGGTTCGCTGGAACCGACCTTGGAACCAGCCTTTTTTGTTCGCGGTTCTAGGATCGCCGGGCTTGCCCGCGTGTACTATCCACGACTCCGCACTGCGGCGAACACCGTCGCCATGGCATTGAAGAAAAAACCACCTATCAGGGCGATCGCCGCCGGCACAACCCCGTGGGGACGGCGTGTACGCTGGCGCTGTGACGCTGGCTTCGCGAGTGGCAGTATAATTTTCTGGTGACCAGGGCATTGGGTCGATAGCACCGGTATCGAGGCCAACTCCATAGTCTCACTCCCGGCGTCGAGAGAGGAAACGCTGGCAGATTGCGGTATGTAAGGCATCATCTTTAGAATGTCGCGCAATTCGTTCGCTAACTCGATCGGCGTTTGATAGCGATGATCCGGTCGTTTCGCGAGCAGTTTGTGCACTACACGCTCTACCTCGGCAGGCACGCCCATGGTGCTTTCGGTGACTTTCTTCCACGCAAAGAGTCGATCCGCACGAATCTTCGCAATCGGTGCCGGTGCGTCCATCTGGTGCTGCAAGAGCTTCTCGGTCACGGTTCCGGTTGGAAAGGGCGGTTGCCCGGTCAGGAGAAAGTAGAGCGTGCAACCGAGACTGTAGAGATCGGCACGAACGTCGCTGGTGTGGCTGTCACGTGCCTGCTCCGGCGCGATGTATTCCGGCGTGCCCATGATCGAGCCGACCTGTGTCAGATGGGTCGCCGCTTCGCCCGTGAACGGATTGTTGCACCGCGCCATGCCGAGATCGAGAATCTTCACGACGCCCCAGGGATAATGCATGACCACCGCGGCACGAGAATGCATCGCGCTGCTATTCTTGAATGGGTCCGTCGGCAGTGCGATCTCGCCGCTCGATCGGCGACGGTCGCTGGCAACCGCCCGCATGACGAGTAGATTCGCCGGCTTGATATCACGATGGACCATGCCGCGTTCGAAGGCATGTTGCAGGCCCAGCGCAGCTTGTCGGATGTACTCGCAGGCCTGATCGACCGGAAGTGGCCCGTGCGCTTTCACCATTTTTGCGAGGTCTTGGCCGTCAATAAGCTCCATCGCGATGTAATAGGTTCCGTTGAACTGGTCGGCGTCGTAAGCACGTATGATGTGCGGATGGCTCACCTGGCCTGCCGCCCGAATTTCGCGTTGAAATCGCTGAATGACACGCGGATTGTCGAGGCACTCCTTGCGGATCAGCTTCAAGGCCACGACGCGATTGAGGAGTTTTTGACGGGCGCGGAAGACTTGTCCCATACCGCCTTCGCCGATACGTTCAAGAATCACATAGGGGCCGATGACGAGATTCTGCCATTGGCCCTGAAAAACCTGATTGACCTGATAGGCTGTGAGCCAATCACGACGAATGAGTTCCTGGGCGAATTCGCGGGCCTCCTTATACTTGGATTTAAGCTTGGCAAAATCGACCCGCTGCTCTCCTTCAATCAAGCTGGATCGCAAAACGCCGTCACAAAATTGCTGATAGGTCGCGAACGCCATGATAGGTACTCACTTCCAGGATATCCGATCCGTGAACCTTGCGCAATCCAACCATAGCTCAAAATTGACAAAGGCGGCAGAATCGATACGATTTTTCAATGCGCACCGGAACGTGCGTATACCGGATGTCAGAGGTTCTTTGACGCAGAATGGCGAGTTTTCGTTCCCCAATCTCGTACGACGCTCCGTATCGTATTCCTGCTGGAAAAATCGATGGACGCCTTCACCAAATTTCCATATACCACACTTTCAAGAAACCGACAAGCATACACGATACGATCAACGCATAAGCAAAGGGACGAGAATGTACGCTATTTTTGAAGACGGATCACATCAATACCGCGTGCACGAAGGTGATGTCGTCAACGTCGATTACCGCGATGTTCAGATCGGCAGCAATATCGAATTCGCCCGCGTGTTGTTCGTTCAGCAGGACGCTGGCGCAAAGATCGGGCTGCCGACGATCACCGGTGCTCGAATTGTGGGACAAGTTGTTGCCATGCCGAGCACGAAAATCTACGTGCAGCACTTCCGCCGCCGAAAGAACTACCGCCGCTTGAAGGGTCATCGGCAGCATTACACTGCGGTGCGAATCAGCCAGATTGTACAAGAGTAGCCGTTGAAAGAAGAGCCAATAGCCGTGCGATTCATCTCACGGCTTTTTTTGTCGAATGAAATCCTCAAATAGGCCGCAATTTATGGCGGGTTCGGTTTCAAACCCGCCATAAATTTCACGCTAAATGAGGGACGGTTCTCGGGAGTCCCATGCCAAGCGTCCACATCAGTCGCCATCCGTTGTTGCTTCATCGGGTCGGGTTGCTTCGTGACGTGAGCACGCCGCCGCGCGAATTTCGTCGCCTGGTGCGGGAGATTGCTCAACTGTTGTTTTGGGAAGCGGCCGCCGATTTGGCGATGGAGAGCATCACCGTGACGACGCCGTTGGCGCCGTGTCCCACCGAGCGTATCGTGCAACGCATCGGTTTGGTTCCGATCCTGCGTGCGGGATTGGGAATGGCCGACGCCATCGTCGAATTCGTGCCCGATGCTCAGGTTTGGCATCTCGGCCTATACCGCGACCACAAGACGCTCAAGCCCGTCACCTATTACAACAAGCTCACGGCTGAGACGAAACTCGACATCTGCTACGTCGTCGATCCGATGCTCGCCACCGGTGGGTCGGCAGCGGCGGCGATCGCCATCCTCAAAGGCTGGGGCGTCCGCAACATCCGCTTTCTCGCCATCATCGCCGCCCCCGAAGGCGTCCGGGCTTTGCAAGCTGCACACCCCGATGTGCCGATCTACCTCGCCGCTCTCGATTCCCACCTCAACGAACACAGCTACATTGTCCCGGGTCTCGGCGACGCCGGCGATCGCCAATTCGGCACCGTTTGTTAGCCGGACGCGCAAGCGACGAATATTGACGCCTCAACGTCGCTTGCGCGTCCGGCTAACGAACGCGCAGCTCCGAACGCAGCAGAATATTGCGGTCGCCGTTGGCGCGGACCTGATCGAGATACTCCAGCGAAATCGTGGCGTTCGGCGTTACTTCGAGCTTGTCGGTATCCCGTCGCGTGCTCTTCGCAACGGTGCCGATCGTGCCGAGGTAGACGCCCGACCCAACCTCGGTTTCTGCGAGCACGAGTGACTTGACATCACCACTGGACGCGCGAAGTGAGACGCTAAGTTTGCCTTTGGCGTTGGCGTCGAAGTTGGCATCGCGGTCGGTGACGCGCACGTTCAAGGAATCGCCAACGGCAATACCTTTTGTCGGCTGCGATTTGGCGTCGAGCAACTCGAGACGAGCGTCGCTGCCGCCGAGGATGACCTCGCCCCAGGCGCTCGGCGTCATGCTGACGTGCGTGGCTGGGTTGTCGTTCGCCCAGAAGTAATAGATGTTGGTCCCGGTGTCGATCTGTACTTCTAGTCCCAACACGACACCTGGCTTGGCATCGTTTTCGCGCAAAGCAGACCGCGGGATCAGGAACTCCAGCGTCCAACCCGTCGGCGTCTTCTTGCCGACGCGAGGCATGGCGTTTCGACCCGTCGCCGACAGCGTTTCGATTTTCCAATCGGGTCGCTGCGGATTGCCGAGGATTTTCGACTCATACCCGCCGACGCCGGCGTCATCGTCCGTGCCGAACGGCATTGCGAAAAACTGATGGATGCTAGCCGGCCCGCGGCGGGGCGAGCGCGAATTGAGTGTGTCGATGTAGACCTCGACGCCGTCGTTGTCCCAGAACGTCCACGGGCCGCGTGCGGGTTTGCCGACGTTTTCCAGCTCGCCGCTCGTATCGACGACATCGACGCCTATCAGAATGCCCCGCGAAGAATAGGCGACAAACGCCTTCTGCGTCGGCGGCGCGAGCACCACTTTCTTGGGCGATCGGCCTCGCTCCACCGCATTCAGAAACACCGGCGGGATGTCGCGCCAGTCCGATAGGTCGCCATCGATCTTGATCACATCATCGCGCAGCAATGGCAATACGAGGTTCCCGACCTGCCGAATCGGCTGCGGTACCTTCTTCACTTCATCGGGCTTTTTGGCGATCTCGACTTTCTTCGGCTCTTCCTTTTTCACGACTTCGACTATCTTCGGCTCTTCCTTTTTCACTATTTCGACATTCTTCAGCTCTTCCTTCTTCACCGGCGGCATCGGGTCAACCGATTTGGGCTCCTCTGTCTTCGGCTTCGCGACGACATCCTCTTTCTTCGGCTCAGAATCGGGCATATTCTTTTTTTCAGGGACGACGGTTTTCTTCTCGACAGGAGTCTCTTTTTTGGCCTCCGCGATTTTCTTCTCGTCCTTCTTTTCCGGGCGATCGGGCGTGCTGAAGTAGAAGAGCATCACGATTGGCAGCATGAAAAAGAGCACGCCCCCGATAGCCGCCAGTAACACCGATCGCCACATGCTCGGCGGGGTGGCGGATCCCTGTCTTACTCCCGGAACCGCAATCGACACGGCACGCTGCACCACGGCGCCGCACCCCGGGCAGACGCCGGTGGACGCTTCGTCATCGGTCATCGGTGCATTGCATTGCGAACAGCGGATCATCGCCATGGCAGGAGCCCCCTAGCAGTGAAACAAGGCAACGTGTATCGCATCATCTTATTGGAAAGGCGTGATATTGTTTACGTTTAGCGATTGCGCGATGTCCGGGCGAACTAGTGGTCCGACCAGCTTGATTTGACAGGTGGGGCCAGGCTTTCCAGCCTGGCCAGGCTAGAAAGCCTGGCCCCACGGACCTGTCAGCTCTGCCTTTTCGCACCACTAGCAGGCATTTAGCGGAAGCTAAACGAGGGAAGTAAATTGCAAGCCCAAGGATTCGGAGTACCTCAACCTTGGGCTTGCTCATTTCCGTGCGGCGTCAGCGTCCAGACCAACAACGTCAACATGGCGAGCGTGTCGAATTTGTACGAGAGCATCACATCCGAGAAATCACCGACGATCGATCGCCGACCCGCAAGCGAAATAAACGTAACCACGCCGAGCACCGCCCAATGCCAACGTAATGGCGTCGCCTCACTGAGCACGCGCCGCCACACGAGGAACGCGCACGGCAGCAGCACGATCAGGTGCTGTTTCCAGCACAATGGCGACACCAGCGTGCAGAACGCGCAGACCGCCGCCCATTCGGCTGGGAGGTCCGAGCCTGAGCGCCAGCGAAGGGCCCTGCTTTGCCCTTTGCTGGCGCTCAGGCTCGGACGAAGGCGAGTGCGCCATAAGAACGCCAGCGCGATCACGCCAAGGATGCCGTGCATGACGTAGTAGGCTGCCGCCGGTTCCAAGTTGCCGAACTGGAAGAAGAGCGGATGATCGACGTAGAGCGAATGGGGAGGCGAAAGACCAGCCGGATAGGTTTCGAGATTGCGGGCGATCAGGGCATAGAGCGACACGTTATAAATGAGCTGCGGTTCGCGGTCGAGCAGCGAGGGATAGGCCTGCTTCGCTTCCTTAAGACGCCGGCTCTCGGCGATCCAGCGCTGATGGGCCTGCACGTTGTAGTCCCAGCCGTTGTAGAGCGCCGGGGCAGCGGACCAGAGTGCGAGGAATGCGACCATCCAGCCGGCGGCACGCCATTGGCGCTTCCAGACGAGAAACGGCAGGACGATGATCGGCACCGCCTTGTAGCTCGCCGCCGTCGCCAGGAACAGCCCCGCTTGCCAGGACCGCCCCCGCGCCAACGCCCAGCCGCCGAGCGTTAGCAGCGTGAGGAGAAAGATTTGCAAGCCGCATTCATCGAGATCGCGCAGCAGAAAAGGCAACATTATGCCGACGGCAAACACACCCGCCGCGAACGCAATGCTCGGCGTGACAGTGAACTCGCGGTGGCCGAGCTTGCTCCACGTCTGCCAGCATAGCACGAGGGCAGCGATACACAAAACGTAGGAAATCGCACGGGCCACGACATACGGCGTCAGCGCAAGCGGCACATCCATGAACCCACGGGCGGGCGGATAATGGTCGCGTTTCTCTTGGCGTTCGAGGAACTGCTGGCCATAGTTGCGATGCCATTCAAAATCGCCATCGCGAAACCAAATCGCGACTACGCCTTGGCCAAGCGCGAGAACGATCAGTAGGTGCAGAGCACTCTTCTGAAACTGCGCGGATGTGTACCAACGTTGAACGTCAACCATGTTCATTGCACCTATCTTCCGTGAAAACCACTACCGCGATTCTAGCAGCCAAATGGTACATGGATCGAATAAAAAAAGATAGGTCGGCCTGCGGGACAATAATCGATTGTTTACGTTTAGCGCTCGCGCAATACTTCGGCGGTGAGGCATCCAGCAAACGCAAATCTAAAACTGTGTCAGCTCAGTCCAGACGATTACCGTAGGGATCGCTATACTCTTGGACAGCAAAAACGCTTCGGGAAAATGCGTCGGCAAACCAACAAGGGTCTATCATGCGAAACCTCGGCTGTCTCCTCGCGTTGCTCCTGACCTCCGTGGCCAGTGCCCAGGGAAATGTGCTGCGCAATGGCGACTTTCAGGACGATTGGCTTACCCACCTGCCCGAATTGAAGAACCATCACTGGAACTACACCACGGAAGTGTACAATCGCCGCGACTATAATCCGGACGGCTGGCGGCTGCGAGGCAAATGGGAATGGCGCGACGCCGACAAGCCGCGCGGGCAGCGACTGCTGGTTCTCAAATCGCCCTCGAGCGTGGTGCAAGCGATCAACTGGATCACGATTCACAATCCCGCCAAACTCGTCGGTTGGCCTGACGCGGGCGGCTATCCCCTTGAAGAAGCGGTGCGTTCCAAAAGCCCGCTCACGCTGGTCCGCGACCTCACGTTCCGCGTTCGGCTCGCAGGCAAGGACGTGCCCAAAGACGCCGTCACGCTGACCGTCGCCTGGCAGGGCACTGGCGCGTTGGTCAAGGTCCCCGGCGCCAGCATCGCCGTCCCCGAGGGAACCTATGCGGAAAAGACCGTTGAGGTGAAGCTGCCCGCGGCCACCTGGCTCGAAGCAGCCAAGAATGACAAAGACTTCGACGCCCAAGGTACGCTGCTCCCGATGATGGTGACCTGTGAAATCGTCTATGCCGACAAGAATACAGGCTCGGTGAACGTTCTCGAAGCGTCGCTCATCGAATCGGGGCCGTCCACTCCGAATCTCCTACCTCACGGCGGCTTTGAACCCGATGGCCAGGCCTATCCCAAAGGTTGGTCCAAGGCACAACGCTTTCGCTATTTTCCGCCCGGCATCTATTACATCTTCAACACCTGGCACAACAGCAACTCCGACAATCGCGGCAGCATTTTGCGTGATCACCTCGTTCCCCACTCCGGCCAAGCGTCGTTGCAGATGCTCGTTCCGACCGGCGATGAGGTGTGCGTCGTCAGCGATCCGATTAAGCTGGCACAGGCCACGCCGAAGGTTCTCGAAGTGCGGGCCTGGATCAAGACCCATCAGCTCTGCATGATGCAAATCGATGCCGAGGACGAAAACGGCAAGCGTATCAACGGCTACAACTTCATCCACAAGAATCCGCTGTCGATTGGGACCAACGATTGGCGCCAGGTCCGCGTCGTGTTTCGACCGACGGTCCCGCTCAAATCGATGCGGCTAAAACTCTGCGCCCGCGGTATGAACGGTTACACGCTAAGCGGCACGGGCCATCAGCCGCAACAAAACGCAACTGGCGTCATCTGGTGGGACGATGTCGAGGTCTTCGAGCCGGAGAGCACGCCCGCGGAGTTGCAGGCACGCGGCGTGCTGATTCCGCCACCGTCGTCCAAGGCAGCGCTGCCCCATCTCGCCAAACTCGATCTCGGCGAACAGAGTTTGGGGCGCAATGACGTGACGGCGGAGATCGTCAATCCGGGGCCGAGCACAACCTTCTCGCTGCAGATGACGTGGGACGGTGCGGAAGGCGCATCGCTCATGGTTAGCGGTCCGGTCCAAGTCGCCACGGGCAAGCGCGTTGCCGTGCGTGTCCCGTATTTGCTCGATCGAGGGCAGGCGTATAAGGAGAGGAAGTTCACATTGACGCTATTGGACGGCAAGAGTAAGGCCATCGCTTCGAGTCAACACGCCGTGGCCGCCTGGACGACTCCGTTCGATTTGGAATTGGGTTCGCTCTACCTGCAACCCGAGCAGAAGCAGTTCGTGCGCGTCAACCTCGGCCTCAGTCATGCCGAGTTGTCGCGTGTGAAAGAGTTGCGACTCGAAGTCGTTCGTCGTGGCACAGGGCAGGTGCTCAAAACCTGGTACGTGCCCGCGACGCCGACGGCGATTCGGCTGCAGCGTGAGAAGATTCCGGTCGGCATGCTCGATGATTTTCGCAATCTGCTGGTGACAGATCTCGACGTGTCGTTCCTGCCGCTCCAGCCGTTCAACGATCCGCAACGCAACTGGGTGTTGCGTGCATCGACGATCGACCTAGCCGGCAAATCGACGTGGACCATGGACTCACCGCCATTCTGCCGACTCGCTCACGACGGCCCGCAGCCACCGATCCAAACGGTGCGTATCAATGACCAGGGCGACTTCCTCGTCAACGAAAAGCCGTGGATGCCTTGGGGCGTCACCTATGGTCACAATCCCGTGTACGATGGGCCGGCTGAGTCCGCTAAGGTTTACGATCTCGCGAACTTGTCACCGTGGGGCCTTTACGATCGACATGGCGGCAATCTGTCGAACCGCTCACTTTGGGATCTCAACTGCATTCGTTATGTGGAGACCGGCAAAGCTCCTACCCAGCTCCAGCTCGAAGCGCTTTGGAAGCAAGGACTCTACGCCTCGACGGTGTTCCTGCCGCATCAACGCAAACTTTGGCCAGACGACGCACTCAAATTCTGGAAAACCGCGCCGATGGTCGCCTCCGTTTCGCGCGGCCCCGAAGAAGCATTCGGGTACTACGCGGCCATGAGCAAAAAGGAACTCGACGACCTCAAGGCCGATGTCGATCATCTGCGTCAGGTCACCGGCAAACCGGTCATGACGGGCCACGGCGGCTATTGGACGCGTCTCGAATTCGAGCGGGCACCCTTCTTCGACATCTACGATCCCGAAACCGAACCCTGGTATCCCGCGCCCGTTCATACCGATCTCAAACCGCTCATCGATGGCAAAAAGAAAGTCGCTTGGCTTCGGCCACAAATGTACGAAAGCGTCCCCTACGAACGCTGGCGCTATCACGTCTTCGTCGAGTTAATGCGTGGCGCGCGTGGCTGGCAGCTGGCGCATGGGCCTGGCGATCCGTCCACGTTTCGCGGCCTGCACGCCGAGTTGCGCCACGTTCAGGCAGCCATCTATTCGCACGAAAAACCGCCGGCCGTGTCGATCGAACCGGCCATCGAGCATCTGGTTCGCAAAGCGGGCAAGAAGACGATCATCGTTGCCGCCACGACGCATGGTCTCCACTTCGGCAACTGGCGACCGAGCTTGGAGAAGTCGCCGCACGGCCTCGCCCGTGTCACCGCCGACCCGCACATCTTCCGCGACGAATCGGACGGCTATCACGCCATCGTTGAGCCAGCGTCGCTCAGCCTTTGTCCGCACGGCATTCAATATCTGGTGGATCCGAAGAAATGGCCTGCGGGCAGCAAACTCGTCACCTGGGTCAAGCTCGATCCGAGGACGCCGCCCAAGAACCTCGTCGCCCTGGTCAAGGCCGATGGCCGATGGACGCATGCCGCCTCGTGGGGCAAATTCGATGTCGATGCGATTCGTGCCGACAACGACAAAGCCTTCTGGTTCCTGCGCACCTTCTATCGCCACGCTCGCGGCTTTCTCGGCTGGGGCAACATGGTTGCACCCTATGCCCTCGAATATCTGCCGGCGAAGACGACCAACATGGGCGATTTGCCTGGCACAGGCGAATGGCTCAAACTTGAAGTGCCATTGGAAAAGATCGGCGCGACCGACAAATTGATCGACGGCGCCGGTTTCCTCCACGACGGCGGCCGAGCCTGGTGGTCGCGCACCGTTCTCGTCACGCGCGATGGCAAGGAGACGATCCTCTTCGGCGATCACGAAGACCGCCCCGCTCCCGAATCGTTGTCCAAGACCAAGATCACCGTGCAAGGTCTGCGCAAGGGAACCCCGATCCGCGTGCTCTTCGAGGACCGCACGCTCATCGCCGACGATGGCTTCTTCACCGACGACTTCACCGGCACCGACCTCTACCAACGCTACGGCGGCGAGCGTTCAGGCTACGGCGACGCACCGGTGGCGCTGCATGTGTATGAGGTGGAACCCTGATCGCCGTTAAGAAAGCCGAAACAACAACCTCCCGATTCCGCCGCTTGCGGCTTAGCGCTCGCAAGGCACCGCGCGAGCGCTAAGCCGCAAGCGGAAAACCAAATCGGGAAATCGGGAATTTTATACAAAGGCCACGCACCACCATGCCAACCATCACCGCCGGCCCATTCAAATATCGCACCGACGACACATGGGCGAAGTTCCCCGCGAATGGTCCCGACGGCGAGGCCGTCGCGGTTGCCTGCGATTTGCGCGATCACGTCTACGTCTTTCTGCGCGGGCCTCGGCCCGTCCAAGTATTCATGCCCGATGGTACGCCCGTCGGAACCTGGGGCGATGATCGCTTCCATCGGCCGCACGGCATCACGCTCGATCGCCACGACAATGTCTATTGCACCGACGACATCGGGCACGCCGTCTATCTCTTCGATACCGAAGGCCGATTGCTGCGAACACTGGGCACGCCTGGCTCGCCGTCGGACACGGGAGCGACGAGCATCGACTACCGCACGATTCGCCACAGCGGTCCGCCGTTCCATTACCCGACGAACCTTGCTATCGCGGACTCGGGCGACATCTTCGTGGCCGACGGCTATGGCAACGCCCGCGTGCATCGTTTCGCGGCGGACGGCACGCTGTTGAATTCGTGGGGCGAACCCGGCGACGGTCCCGGCCAGTTCCATGTGCCGCACGGGATTGCGATTGACTCGAGCGGCGTCATCCATGTTTGCGATCGCGAGAATAGCCGAATCCAGCGGTTCACGCAGGACGGTCAATACATCGGCTCGTGGACCGACCTCGCTCGACCATCGCAGCTTTTCTTTGATCGGTCGGGTCGGGCGTTTATCGCGGAACTTGGATATCGCGCGGGCCGTTGGCCTGGAACCGGCGACGCACAACCCGGCGAGACCGGCGGGCGCGTCAGCGTGCTCGATAGCCAAGGCGCGTTGCTCGCACGCTGGGGCGGCGGCGCGAACCCGTGCGACGCCGGCGATTTCTTCGCCCCGCATGGCATATGCGTCGATTCGCACGGTGCCGTCTACGTCACCGAAGTCGCCTGGACCGCCGGCGGGGCCACCGGTCGCGTACCGGGCCATTGTCACACGCTGCAGAAATTTGTTCCGGTGACGGCGTGATCGTTTTTTGCAAAGGAAGGAAAACTCCATGAACATTCAACCCGATCGTTTGCAATCGCTGGTAGCATCGATCTTTCGCGCCGCCGGATGCCAACCCGCTGAAGCCCAGCGCGTTGCTCTTCGCTTGACCGAGGCCAACCTCGTCGGGCATGATTCGCACGGCGTCATCCGCGTTGCCACCTATGTGCAATGGCTGCAGGCCGGCAAGGTTCTCGCCGATCGCTCGATGCAGATCGTCGTCGAAAACGATGCCATGGCTGTTGTCGATGGCCAATACGGTTTCGGCCAAACCATCGGCGAGCAGGCGGTTCGGCTCGGCATTGAGAAGTGCTCTCGCCACGGCGTCTCCGTGATCGCCCTGCGCAACTCCGGTCACTTGGGTCGCATCGGCGATTGGCCGCTGATGGCTGCCGAGGCGGGCAAGATGTCGCTGCACTTCGTCAACACGACCGGCGCCGGCATTCTCGTCGCGCCGTTTGGCGGCATCAATCGACGGCTGTCAGCGAACCCCATCGCTGCCGGTGTGCCGCTCGCTGGTCGCCGACCGATGTTGCTCGACATCTCGACCTGCACGCTCGCCGAAGGCAAGATCCGCGTGGCTCTCAACAAAGGTGTGGCAGTCCCCGAAGAATGCATCATCGATTCGCACGGCCAGCCGACGACCGATCCGAAGGTCTTTTACGGTACTCCGCCGGGGGCCATCCTTCCGATCGCCGGGCATAAAGGCTACGGTTTGGCGATGTTGTGCGAGATCATGGCCGGCGCTCTAACCGGCGGCGGTTGCAGCGATCCCGCCAAGGCCGATCGCGTCATCAACGGCATGCTGTCGATCTATCTCGATCCGTCGTTCTTCCAATCCGACGCCAACTTCCAGGCCGACATCGCCCGCTTCATCGCCTGGGTCAAGAGTTCGGAAAAAACCGACCCGAATGGCGAAATCCTCATCCCCGGCGACATCGAAGACCGTACGAAAGACAAACTCCAGCGAGACGGCATCGAACTCGACGCCACCACCTGGGCGCAAATCCAGGGCACCGCACGCAGCCTCGGCTTGAACGTGGATTAAATCACACAAAGGCATATCTCACGCCAAGGCGCAAAGAGCGTTCTCCGATAATTCTTTGCGCCTTTGCGTCTTGGTGTGAGCCTTTTTTTAATTCCGACATAAGTTTCAGTTGAACGATAGAATGATTTCGATTATCATCACACCAAGCAATCCCACCGCACGTTCCCCGGAGTATCTCATGCTCACCATCCCCGGCTCCTCGAATCGGCTCTGCGATGGCATCTCTCGCCGTGATGTCCTCAAGCTCGGCGCTCTTACCGTCGGCGGGTTGACGCTTGCTGATCTGCTCCGCTTGCGAGCGAACGGTGTGAATCGGTCCGAGACGCCGCACAAGGCCATCATTATGGTCTACCTCAACGGCGGGCCGAGCCATATGGACATGTACGATCTCAAGCCCGATGCTCCCGTCGAGTATCGCGGAGAGTTTCGGCCGATCCGCACGAACGTTCTCGGCATCGATATCTGCGAGCATATGCCGATGCAGGCACGCATCGCCGACAAGTTCTCGATCATCCGCAATATGCGCTTTCTGCAACAAGGCCACACGTCGCCCGAACTTTACACGGGCTACCTGGCGGGCAATCGGCCCTCGATCGGCTCGATTGTCGCAAAGCTGCGGCGCGATGCGGGCGTCATCGATTCGCTGCCGCCGCATGTCTCGATGGGCGACGGCAACCACGTGCCGCGCGCCGGCTTTTTGGGTCGGGCGTATGAGTCGTACCAGCCTGGCGAACGCGCGAACAACCTTAGCCTGGCCAACGGCGTGACGCGCGAGCAACTCGCCGACCGCCGTACGCTCGTCAACAGTTTCGACACGCTGCGTCGCGACCTCGACTCCGGCCGCGGCAGCCTCTCGGCGATGGACGCATTCAGCGCCCAGGCCTTCGAGATGGTGACTAGCAACCGCGCTCGCGACGCTTTCGACATCACCCGCGAGCCAATGCACATCCGCAATCTCTATGGCCGAGGCACGGAATATTTGCAAGCCCGTCGCCTGGTGGAGGCCGGCGTCCCCGTCGTCACGCTGACGCCGCAGAACCACAACGTGCCGCCCGATTGCAACGGCCAATGGGACCACCACGATCACATCTTCACATGCCTGCCCGCGGTGTTGCCGCAGTACGACCGGTCGATCTACGCCCTGCTGACGGACCTGCACGAACGCGGCCTGGATCAGGATGTCGCCGTCGTCGTGTGGGGCGAGATGGGCCGTACGCCGCGCGTCGGCACGCAGCGAGGCACCGTCGCCGGCCGCGACCATTGGCCGCAGTCCGGCTTCTGCCTGGTAGCCGGCGGCGGCCTCCGCATGGGCCAAATCATCGGCGCCACCGACCCCCGCGGCGAAAACCCACGCGGCCACGCCTACACCCCGCCCAACGTGCTCGCCACGCTCTACCACGTCCTCGGCATCGACCCCGCGACGACAATCAACGACCACCAGGGCCGACCGATCTACTTGCTGGATCACCGCGAAAGAGTGGCGGAGTTGGTGTGAGGTTGTTTGATGCAATGCACTGAAAAAGGGAAGGCAATATGTCACTAATCCTGTCGGATGTCCAGGACCGAATCGGCCTACTCGAACAAAAAATCGGTGAGCTCTCGAAAGCCGGGGCGTTTATCGTTCCCATCACGACGCTCGCTCCGGAACCCTACGACCTGATCAAAGAAATCAACGTGGTTCTTCAGCCTTCGGACGACGACTACGTCGCCAGCTTTTTTGACGCCAATGTAAACGCTACCGGCTGTAGTGAGGCCGACGCACTGGACAGCCTCAAGGAAATGTTGATAAGTAGGTTCGAGTACCTGGAAAGCCTGCCGCCGGAAAAGCTCGGTCCCGGCCCAGCGAAACAGCTTGCCGTGCTGAGGTGCTTCATACGAAGTGGAGTGTGATGGCTCGCCAAATTACCAAGGAACTCGCGGTGAAGATTCTCGCGAAGTTGAAGGCCGTGAAAACGAAATCCGGCAAAGCTCACGACGAATATGCCGTCGAGCACAACGGTGTCGTCATTGCGCTCACCAGCCTTCGAAGTGGTTCCGAAAAGGACCTCGGCCACGACCACATGCCCAAAGACTTGCATATCGGGCCGAATAAAGCAAAGCTCCTGGGGCAATGCCCGCTGTCATTGGCCGAATATATTGAGCTATTGCGGGAGCAGGGGTTGGTTGCAAGTGGCGAGGATGGTAGGGTTCACCTCTGATCCTTCAGCGGAGGCCTTCATTACGGACTAGGCCATCACGTCCTCGGCATCGAACTCGTCAACACGATCAATGACCACCAGGGCCGGCCGATCTTCCTGCTGGATCACCGCGAGAGGGTGGCGGAGTGGTGTGCGAGCTAATTCCTGATTGTCGCGATCATGATACGCAGGATGACTAGAAATGCTGGCCCAAAAGGGCTGGTCGTACCGAAATCGCTCGGAGATTGGCCATGTTTATTTCGTCCAGCGAATATGAAAAAGCGTTACGGACCGTCGTTGAAGAAAGCAGTGAAATTTCTGTTGCAGTAGCGTTTTGGGGTCAAGGGGCGGAATTATTATTGCGTGCAGAACCTCCCCGAAAAATGAACCTGATTTGTAACTTACGCAGTGGCGCAACCAATCCGGAGACAATTGCGATCTTATGTGAAACCGACGGAGTCAATGTAAGGCAACATGACCGATTGCACGCCAAAGTTATTCTGAGCCAATCTAGCATGTTGATCGGTTCAGCGAATTTATCCAGCAATGGAATCAATCTTGAAGGAGAAGAAATCAACGGTTGGGAAGAGGCCGGCATCCTATCTCAAGACGCGGCCCAAATTAGCGCCGCAAAGAAATAGTTTGCTGCGATGTGGGAATCGTCGCTAGCAATCACGGACGACGATATCGAAATGGCTAGAATCGCTTGGAAACAGCGACGAGCGTCGCGGATTACGTCGCAAGACAAAACGGCAAGTTCCGAGTTCTCTATTCAAAACCTTGACCTTTCCAGCCTTCGAGACCGTCTTGTTTATTTGGTGATTTATCGAGATTGGCTATCGAAGGAAGCGGTAGAAGCGTATCGTTTAGAAAGCAATAAAATCACGGGCAAAGACACATCGTCCGAAGAATATCCGCCGATCTACGAGGATTAGCCGGCTATTCCCGAGAATGCAGAACTAATCGATCTCTATTTCGGACGGCGTGGCGCATTGAATTGCTACGGAATCTTCAAGCGGGCCTGGGAGCTTAAATTCAAATACCGCAATGGGAAACAGGGCCACATTGTGGTTTGCGAGAAAAAAGAAACGGCGCTTGGTTTTGCCTTCGGAAATGGCGACGCAACGGCACTCGCAAAGTACTTCAAGCCTCATATCAACGCCATATGGACGAATGCCAAGGCTGAGGGAAGTAGCGACGGAAAGATCATTAGTCTCGCTGATGCGCTAGACATTTGTGGTTAGCAAGGCGATTGATGTTGCTGCGTGTTGCTTGAATAGAAGAGGCAATGGAACGAAAAAAAAAGTCACTTACACCAAGATCTAATCGCCTTCTGCAACATGATTTCTACCCCATCATCTCCGCCACCCGCTCCATGTACGCATTAATCTCCAACCCATGCGCCTTCGCCAGCGAATCCAGCGCACTCGCAGTCGCACGGCAGGTGCCGTTTTCGATGCGCCGAAGTTGGCGGGCGGTGAGGCCGGGGATTTGCGACTGCGTGAGATCGGCCTTCTCGCGCAGGCTGCGGATGGCGGCGCCGTAGCGACGATTGAAGTCCGCGCTGCGCTGTTGGGCCTTGCGAACCTCGGCGGGGTCCACGGCTTGCAAAAACTGATTCCAGCCAAGATGAACATCGAGGTCAGGCCAGTGGATAAACGAGCCATCGGGATCGATCCGGAAGTTGTGCAGTACGGCAGAAGGCTGGTTTCGAAGCGATGCAATTGAACTGACCGGAACATGTAACATTCGATGCTTCGGACCTCGCACAAGTAGCGTTTGCCCCACTAGGTACCCATCAATGATACCACCGCCAGCATTATCCGGACCAAACGCCGAGCAGACACGCCCAAGAAGTTCGGCCATCTGCGGCGCTTCCAGGTTCTCAACCCTGACAACGTGCAACCGGTTTTCCGAGTGTATCCTTGATGCCCTCATCCACTGGGCAACCTGGTCGGGATGCGTTGCAGGCTCCGTAAAGAGGAAGTGAAATGCCTGCGAGACGATTTTCTCCATGGATTGACTGTTCAAAGCATGACAATCTTCCTCAGCGTGAGAAAGCACCACGATCTGATTTTCGTGAGATTGTCTCGCTGCGGTTGGCCTTCCTATCTCCTTGATCGTGGAAGAACGGCCCAACTTTTTATTTCGCCGGGCGGCATGCCGATAAGCGTCGGCGAGGCGTGCCGAGGTCGCGAAAAATTTAATTCCAGGATGTTTGAGCAACTTAGCTGTCATGATTTACCTTGGCTTGCCATTCCACGAGGAGTGCAGCACGGTTCGCCAAAACCGCCGCGGCAATCTGCCGACGCAGCTTCGCCTTCGGCGTATCTCCCCATTGCAGTTCAAACATTTCACTTTCATTGGCCAAAAAATTGACTTTCAATTCCCCTTCGCCTTCCCGCTTCACATGGAAGTGCGGCGGTTCATGGTCGTTTGACCAAAACCAGCAGACGAGACCTGGAATGTCAAGGCAGTCCACCTTGGCCATACACCCATCTATTTTATCATATCTGAAAAGAGGACATAATGTCAATCGTTCTGCTAGTAAATATGTCCTATGCAGTTGCCAGGAAATGAAAACGACGGAATTGAGCTGATGCGATTCAATCAGCCTCTCACCGCCCAAAGAAAAACCCCTCTGCCGTTTTGCGTAGCAGCCAATCCTTGTCAGCGTTGCTGAGGAATTCGAGCCGCTGGATGAGGTCGA
Organism: Singulisphaera sp. GP187; assembly: GCA_945861245.1. Lineage (GTDB taxonomy): Bacteria > Planctomycetota > Planctomycetia > Gemmatales > Gemmataceae > SIAQ01. The sequence goes on along the minus strand of CAMAUE010000018.1, from coordinate 22,188 downwards.
TACTTGCCTGGTACGTGTGCGTGCCTTGCACCTGGAACGGGCAGTCGCTTTCCCACATACAGCGGTTGGGGCCGAACGCGGTGACGACTTTTTTGATTAGCGGGGCGAGGTCGTCGTAGGGCGCTTGCTTCTTGCCAAGTGCGTAGAAGGCGCCGATCTTGACCATGACTTTCTTGTGCTTGGCCATCGCGCACAGGCGGTTCACGTCGTCGTCGCGGATGGTGCCGTCGGCGCCGATGCGAGCGAGGTGGTCGATGATCACCGGCGTGTTGGGATGCTCGGTGCACATGCGGTCAAGGTCGGGCAGGGCATCGGGGCCGATCAGGCACGCCATTGCCTGGTTGTAGCGTGCGCCGGCGGTGAACATCTTCGTGTAGCCTTCGCCGCGCAGCCAGTTGTCGATCGGTTGATCGGTGAACTTCGGCACAATGCGAAACGCGCGGACGCCTTTTTTGGCGAGCTCGTCCATCTCGCGGGCGGGGTCTTTGCCAAGCGGGTTGATGACGGCGGTGCCGACGAAGATGGCGGGATACTTGGCGATCATGTCGAGCATGTACGAATTGTCGAAGCCGTAGAAGCTCATCTGGATGAGGGCGATGCGGCCCACGCCGGCGGGTTTGCAATGCTTGAAGAGTTCCTCGGGCGTGAAGGACGCGGGCTTCATGTTTTCCTTCGTGTGGCCCGGTGCGAGCGGATAGCGCACGATGTCCGGCGTCCAGACGTGCACGTGGGCGTCGATGTATCGCGCGGTCTTCGGGTCTTGGCTGCCAGCGCTGAGCGCGAAGAACAACATGGCCGCGGTTGCAGTCATCGAGATCGAACGCATCGACATGGCAATCCCCTATTTTCGCTTGCGGCTTAGCGTTCGCGTGGGAGAATTCGAGCGCTAAGCCGCAAGCGGGAAATGCGAATCGGGAAACGATCCGTCAGTTCACGAAGTAGAACTCTTTCGTGTTGAACAGCACATGCGCCAAGTCGGACCAGCGGCGGAGGTCCGGCGTCGCGCCGAGATACGCCAGGCACGCTCGCAACTCGACATCGGCGGCGGGGCGGCTGAAGGCGTCGAGGTACATGCCGCGAACGCGATCCTCGTCGCTGGCTTTCTCGGCCTGGACGCGCTTGGCCCAGACTTCGGCTTGGCCGTGCACGAACGGATCGTTCATCAGGATCAACGCCTGCGCGGGCACGTTCGATACCGTGCGCCGACCGACCGTGGAGAACGGCGAAGGCGTGTCGAAGGCGAGCAGGAACGCCGACAGGAAGTTTCGCCGAACCGCGAGATAAACGCTGCGGCGACCGTCGCCATCGAGTGGCCCACTTGCGGGGCGGCCGCGGCCATCCTGGAACGGCGTCAGATTGATCGGAACCGATGGGCCAAACATCGCGGGGTTCAGGCGACCCGACACCTTCAGAATCGAATCGCGGATCGCTTCGCCTTCGAGCCGACGGATGTGCGACTTGTGCAGTAGCTTGTTATCGGGGTCGGCCACGTCGGCGTTGGCGAACTTCGCGTTGGTCGTCGTTGACATTTGGTACGCTCGTGACAAGACGATTTCGCGGATCAGCTTCTTCGTGGACCAGCCGTCTTTCGCGAAACGATCAGCTAGGTAGTCGAGCAACTCGGGATGCGTCGGTGCTTCGCCGAGAACGCCGAAGTTGTCCACCGAACCCACGATGCCGCGGCCGAACAGATGATGCCAAACGCGATTGACGTAGACGCGCGTCGTGAAGGGCGTGGCGACGGGATCGGTCATGACCTGTGCGAGTTCGAGCCGACCGCTGCCGGGCTTGTCTTTGAGCGTCTTCGCACCGGTTGCTTCGAGGAATCGGCGCGGCACGACGGAGCCGAGCGTCTTTGGATTGCCACGGATGAAGACGGGTTCGTCGATGCCGGCGCCGTCTTGCATGGCAAGGGCGAGCCGCGAATCGAGCTTGAGCTGGGCGAGCAGTTGTTTCTGGCGCTCCAAAATCGGCGCGGCAATCTTGACCAGGGCTTTCTCTTCATCGCTGTCGGGGGCGATGAAGAGGTCGGCATTCTCGATGAGCCAGTTTGAAAGCGGCGCTGCTATAATCTTGACCAGCGCTATATCGATTTCTAGCTTCCCGCGTTCTGGCACCGATAAAAGTGCGCTCCCCCCTATTAAGCCAAGTCGCTTCGCAGTCTCGGTTGCGAATTCAGCTAACGATTTTATTTGTCCATTTTCATTGACCATGAACGCGATGGCTGGAACTGCGGTTGGCGCTACCGGCGCCCCATCCGCTTGCACGACCATCGACAGAGCGAAGTTCGAGCCGGCGTTCGGCGTGAATTCCAGATGCGTTCGCTGGCCGACGTAGGGCGACAGGTCGATGGCTACCCACTGATGCTTGTCGCCCGTCGCGAATTTTTGCACCAGTCGGCCATGCAGCGGGCCTGCCAACATGATGTGCTGACCGACCGCCGCGTAGATCATGCCGCTGCCTTTGACGTAGGCGTAGACCTTGCCCGGCTTGATCGTGAACTCCGGCGTGCGCATCGTGCGTCCCGGACGCGGCATGCCGCCGAGCGAACCCGATTCGTTCTGCGCTCCGGGCGACAATTTCAAACCGTCAAGCAGCGGATCACGCTCGACGGCGCCAAGTTCGACAATGCGGCTGATCGGCCTGGTCGGCACGGTGCCCAGCACGATTTCGCCGGCCTGGAGAGGGCGAACGCCGAACGTCGCGTCATCGGCGAGCAATGGCGTTGGCGTACCGTTCGACGTGTAATCCACGATGACGTTCTTCATCTCAAGAGCATCGTTCTTCAGATGCGACCAACGCTTCACCAGCGGTGCGAGCACCTCCTGCACGGGCTTGTTTTTCTGCGATACCGCCAGCGCGAACGGATGCAGCGGTGATGTATCGTTCTTGAGTGCGATGGCCAATGCGGCCTTCCATCGCTTCAGCAATTCGGGATTCAGGTCTTTCGCGCGATCCTCGATTCCGGCTGCCGTCAACAGGTAAGCCTCAAGTTTATTGACCGTCGGTGTCATCGCGCTGGCCATCGCAATTTGCAACGGCTTTCGGCTCTCGTCACGGAGGGCCTGCAATTCCTTGGCGACCTTGCGATTGTTCGCGATGCTGTCAAATCGAGCGAGGCGATAGTTGCTGCTTTGGAGTACGCCGAAGAGGGCGTAGTAGTCCTTCGTCGAGATCGCATCGAATTTGTGGTCGTGGCAGCGAGCGCAGGCTACGGTCATGCCGAGGAAGGTCTTCGTCATAACGTCGATGCGGTTGTCGAAGCGGTCGGCCTGGTCCTGGCGGATATCAACGGGCGAATGCACCTCTTCGCCGAGAAACCAGAAGCCGGTGCCGAGGATCGATTCGTTGCCGCCGTCCTTGTTCAAACGAGGCGTCGGCAGCAGATCGCCAGCGAGGTGTTCGCGCACGAACTGATTGTAAGGCACATCGGCGTTGATCGCGCGGATGACGTAATCGCGATAGTGATAGGCATTCGGGATCGTGTAATCGAATTCATGCCCACGGCTTTCGGCGTAGCGAACGAGATCCAGCCAGTGCCGGGCCCAGCGTTCGCCGAACTGCGGCGAATCGAGCAAGCGATCGACGGCGGCGGCGAGCACCGGTTGTGTGTTCGCGCCGGCCTCACGCCAGGCCTTCATGAATGTCTCAAGCTCGTCACGGGATGGCGGCAGGCCGACGATGTCGAACGACAGGCGGCGTAGTATCTTGGCCGGGTCGGCATCGGCGGCAGGCAGGGCACGCTTCGTGTCAAGCGAGGCCAGCAGAAAGCGATCGATGTCGCCGCGAGGCCAGGCTGCGTCCTGCACCTTCGGTACCTCGGGTACGCGAATCGCCTGCCAGCACCAATGCTCGGCTTTGCGTTTGGCGAGATCGAAGTCGCTTGACGATTTCTTGGCGATCGCCTTTTCGGTTGGCCAGGGGGCGCCCATCTTGATCCAGGTTGTCAGGTCGGCGATGACGCCATCGGGCAGCTTGGTCTTGGGCGGCATCTTGAGGTCCGCCTTTTGATACGAAATCGCGACGATCAGTCGGCTCTTGGCGGGATCGCCGGGTACGATTGCCGGGCCGTTGTCGCCGCCTTCGAGCAATCCCGCTCGGCTATCGAGCAATAGACCGCCCTTCAGCTTCTTGGCGTTTGATGAATGACATGAGTAGCAATTTTCCACGAGAACGGGTCGGATGCGCCGCTCGAAGAACTCGATCTGCTCGGCCGTGAACGCTTTGTCCTGAGCCTGAGCAATGATCGGCGCTGAAAGCAGCAAGATGGCAGAGAGGAACCGTTTCATATTCTCATCCAAAAAGGCAGGAGGGTGGATGATGCTATGATAACGGGAATGCGAGAAATGGTCACACGTAAAATGAGTAATTTGCATTCCGCTTGCGGCTTAGCGCTCGGATCGGCCCACATGAGCGCTAAGCCGCAAGCGGAATACAAGAAAGTTAGCGTTCGCCATCAGCGCGGCGGGCGACGCCGGTGATGCCGATGACGCGCGTGCGATCCAGGTTGAACGCGATCACCACCGATGTGCCCGGCACGAGGTCCGCGAGTTTACCGCCGGCTCGGCCAAGATTCGACACGATTGGTTCGACATCCACGTCGAATTCCTTATCCGTTCGTCCTTCGGGCAAGGTCAACGTCAGCTTTTTCTTGGCCGCATCGTAAGACTTGAACAAGCCGCGACTGACGGGGGCGATGGCGATCAGCGATTTCGCGGTCCGGCCATCGTCCGCCAGCTGAACGTTCACTTGCAATGGCTTCGTCAACTCGCCAAACGTGAGTTCGCGCAGCACGCGCTCATCGAAATTCAACGATATCTTCGTTTCCTTGGTGACAGCAATGGTTTGGAGCTTCAGATCGCCATCGCGGCCAACGAGGACGTTCAGGGTTAGCTTGTCCTTGTCAATCTCGACGATCGTGCCGTATGCTGCCGGGGTGCGGTCGCCGTCGCGTGCCGGAGCGCCTTCGCGTTCGCCGATTTTGGCCCGAGCGCGGAAGATGTCGATGCCGACGATCGTCTTTTTGTCGAGTGACAGGGTGATCGAAGCCTTTTCGCCAGTCGGTAGTTCCGCGAGTTGGACGGCTCGACCCAGCACGCTGATCGTGGCATCGTCGGCGATGGGCAACTTCTGCGAGAGGTTCTCCATGCGGAACTGAATGGTTCTATTGCGAGCATCGACATTGGCGATAAACGAGTAGACGACGGGGTGCTCGACAATAATTGCCGTTACATCTTGATCCTTGGTCGTGATTCGTACGCGGGTTCCGGGGGTGACGTCCGTAAGTGCGAGAACTTTGCCGGCGACGGTGGTCGGTTTCATGACTTTGTCGCTGAGACTGAATACGCCGTCGCCATTTTGGCCGTCGCCCAGATATTGGATTGTGATCGTGCCGATTTTGAGATCGATCGCTTTGACGAGGCCGGGCACGCTGCCGGGGTCGCGGCCTTTTTCGGCATCGCGCCGGGGCTTGGGATCGTCCTTCTTGGCGTTCTCGTCGCGCCTGGCGGGATCGGCCTTCTTTTCGCGATCCTGGGCGTCCGTGGTTACCACTGACGCCGCGACGAGCGCGAATGCGAAACCGAGCACCACGGTTTTGGTTGTTGCGAGCATCATGGCGTTCATTACTCCTTTGGCAAAACAACTTGGCGCGATTATTACTCAGCAATGGCTAACGTTACCACGGTCAGGCGTGACTTACCGTTTATCATGCTAATTTTGCCTTGAAACGGCACGAAAAAAAAGCCTGAAGCGATCGTGTTTCGCTTCAGGCTCGGGTGTGGATTTTGGAGCGACCTCAGAGGTTCTGAGTACCTCACCTCTGGGCTTGCTTGGGATCAATGATTCAAAATAAACTCATTCGAGTTCAACAGCGCCCAGAGGACATCCTGATAGTAATTCGTCCAGAACTGCGCCGTCGTCGGCTGCGTTTTCGAGCCGGCGCGGAAGTTGAAGACATTCGGATTGATGTAACTGTTGAGCTCTTTCGGCGTCGGCGGACGGTTGACGGTCGCCATGTACATGTCGTTGATAGCGAGCGGCAGCGACTTGTAGCTCGAACCTCGTCGCTGAACGATGCGATCGACGGCCCCGCCCTTCTCCGTGATGGCGCCGTTGATGTCCTGACCATTCATCAGCAAAAGGGCCTGGATGACCGTGCCGGTGAACGTGCCTTCTTCGCCTTCATCGTTGCCGAAGTTGACGACCAACTTTGAGAACCAGGCTTCCTTGGTGGTGATCCGGTCTTCCTTTTCCTTTTCGGTCATCTTGCGGCCCTGATCCATCGTAGCGGTCATCATCGACTCGAACATCTGTTCGGGCGTCATCGGTTTGAGGAGCATGCGTGCGAACAGGGTTTCGTCGTCAGTTTTGTCGTTCCACTTGTTCGCCTTGCTGCTCAGGCCGTAGGATTGGCTATTGCATATCCAGCGAATGAGTGTTTTCGGATCGTGGTCATATTTCTTGGCCCAATCTTCGGATAGCTTGTCGAGAAGATCGGGGTGGGAGACAGGGTTGTGCTCGCCGAAATCGTCGGGGTTGTCTTTGGTGAAGCTCTTGCCGAAGAAATGGCCCCAGGTGCGATTGACGAACGATTTCGCAAAGTACGGGCTGCTGGTGATGAATTTCGCAAGTGCCTCACGGCGTGTGCCCTTGTGGGCTTTCGGGATCTTCTTGCCGTCGAGGAACGACGGATCGGTGAAGAGATAGACGGTATTGCGGCGTTCATAGCCGATGAGGTTATTGGAGTTGAATGCGGTATTATCGTTGACGGAATACTCCTGGGCTCCCGTCACGCCTTTCTTTTTCTTGGCCATCACCATCGCGGGGCGGCCGTTGGTGTCAACTTGGCGCAGGAAGGCGTTTATGCCCCAGAAGTGGTGTTGGCCGAGATCGCCGCTGAAGGGGTGATCGTGGCATTGCACGCACTGGGTGCGGATGCCGAGGAATAGCTTCGTGGTTCGCGAGGTGGCGGGAACCATGTCCCATTTGCCGTTCTTGGCGGAGTCCTGCTTGATCTCTTCGCCAAGGTTATGGAGAAGATAGTTGACGGCGGCGTTGCGATTGGTGTCGCCCTTGCCGGCGATCAATTCATAAGCGATTTTGGACCAATCGCCGGCGCCGGCGGCCGCGGCTTTCGGGCGATCCTTCTTGCCGCCCTCTTTGTTGCCCGCGTCCGTCGTGGCGGTGGTTAGCTCGGTATTCGCGGCTTCTCCATTGCCTTTGAAATGGTTGTACAGCCAGTCGTTCATCTGTTGTTGGTAATGTTTGCCTGACCCCGTTCGCGTCATGAGATAGACGGTCCACAGATTGGCGAAGTTCTGGGCATACTGAGCGCCGTTGCCATATTCCGGTCCGTCAAGTAATGCGTCGATCAGGGTGGCGCGGCGTTTGCCCGCCTCCACTTTCATGAAGCGATTGATCTCTTCGATGGTTGGAATGCGGCCAATGATGTCGAGCGAGGCCCGGCGAATAAACTCGTAGTCGGTGCAGCGATCCGACGGGTAGGTCTTGTTCTCTTTCCAATTCTTGATGGTCGCGTCATCGATCATGGCGACATGTTCGCTCGTGCCGAACTTAGCCTCCACGAAGTCGATACGTTTCGGAAACGTGCTCGGCGGCGGCTCGACCTTGGCTTCCTTCGGCTCGCCCTTGTCGCCTTTGTCCTTCGTCTTGGTCTTTGGATCGGTCTTCTTGGTTTGCGCGGGCGTGCCTGACACCAGGGCCAAAGCCAAGCCACCGACGATCAGGGCGCCAAACGCCCACAAAATCTTATGACGGGTAAATCGTTGTGCTGTCATCCGATGCACTCCCAGACGGATATGGTGAAGGAACGGAGTTTTGCCTGTTCAAGCGTTCAAGGTAATGATAGTGTAGGAAACGGTGATCTGTCAAATGCAAAATACCCCACCGGTACTGACGATTCAGACCATCGAAAAGTTCCCGAAAACGGAAAAATGCCATGAACGCGGACGCCGATAAGGTGCAAGCGAATATTCTCAAATCAGATACGGAGGATCTGCTCGACCGCGTCACCGCCTACCGCACGGGCATGGAACCGCAGGCGATCGACGAGATCGAACGCGAACTGCGCAAGCGTGGCGTCAACGCAGTCCAGATCGCTGACCACCGCGAAAAGTGTGAGCGGACGTGCATATTCCTGCCCGACGGTATCGCGAAGACGTGCAGTCTGTGTCGTTCGCCTGCCATCAAAGAAGGTTGGGGTTGGCATCGTTTGATGGGCAAAGTGCCGATCTTCCCTCGCTGGCTGCGCTGTTGCAGCAGGCACGCATCGCAGCTGTGAAAGATAGCGTGTTTGTTTAGCCGCTCGCCTCTGGCGAGCGCGACCTGAGTGTTGTTCACCACGAATTCGCGCTCGCCAGAGGTGCGGCTCTGACACAATCGCAAACGCATTAAGCCGGAAACCCAATCTTCGTCAGTATCTCCCGTGTCAGCACGAACGGTTCACGCGGGATCGCATCAAGCCGATACCGGCCAAGCAAATCGACGGAACGGATCGGCACAACCTCATCGATCCAACCGCACGACCAGGCGAGCAGGCCGAGGACTGCCTCAGGCGCAACACCGGCTTCGCGCAGCAAACTCAACCGCGTATCGCCGTAACGTTTGGCGAGTCGTCGGCCGTCCTCGTCGATCACCAGTGGGACATGCACAAACTTCGGAGCATCGTGGCCCAGCGCTCGATAGAGCAGCAACTGTCGCGGCGTTGACGGAATTAGATCGTCGCCGCGAATCACTTCGGTTACGCCGGCGTCAGCATCGTCCACAACGACGGCGAGTTGGTACGCCGGCGAATCATCGTTTTTCCAGACGACAAAATCGCCGCCGATCTGATGCAGATTTAGCGCAACAAGACCACGGAGGCCATCGACGAACGGAATCGCCTCGTTCGTCGTCCGCATCCGCCAGGCGAATGGGCGAGGTGCCAGCGACTCGGCATCGCTCGCTCGGCGATGAGCGCACAGCCCCGGATAAATCGGGCCTTCGTTCTCAGCATGTGGCGCGCTGGCGGCCCGCTCGATGTCGCTTCGTGTGCAAGTGCACGGATAGACAATCTCCAATGCTTTGAGGCGATCAACGGCGTCGCGGTGAGCGTTTACCCGTTGCGTTTGCACGATTGGCTCGCCGTCCCAGTGCAGATCCAGCCAGCGGAGGTCGTCGATGGCGGATTCGATGGCTCCAGACCGAACACGCGACGCATCGATGTCCTCAATGCGCAGCACCATGCGGCCCCCCTGTGATCGCGCCGACAACCAGGCGATCAAGTAGGTGCGTGCGTTGCCCAGATGTTGTGCGCCGGTCGGCGATGGCGCGAGCCTGCCGACGACTTTCGTATTGATGGTCATTGTGGCAATATATTAAACCCAAATGTATGGCGCTCTTGACCTCTGGGATAATCCTGGCGTGATCCCAAGGGTTCCCCGACCAACACGTCCAGGCGGAATTCAGAATGACATACGGGACGGCCCCTGAGACACGAGGTAGGTAGGCTATGATGGAGTTCTTGCCTGACCTTCACTTCCAGGGGGACTCTGAGGATTGGTGGACCGATACGTTGAGCGGCATTCGCGATCAAATTGAAGGCCGAAATCGCGCACCGACAGCCATTGCCCGCCGAAGTTGCGCACGAGTTGATCCGCCTTCGGATCGGCGAGCATACGCTTGATCTGCCCGCTGACTACGCCTTTCTCACGCAACTTGCCAGTCGCCGCAAGTGCGAACAGTTCGTCATCGGGCATCGTGCTCCAGAGGAAGTACGACAATCGCGTCGCCAGTTCATGATCGGTGAGCGGTCGCGGCTTTGTTTGTGCGCCAGTGGGTTCTTTCGAGGAACAGAAAACTCGGCGAGCAGAGCACCCGACGACGAGCACCAATCACACGATCAGCGCGATCAGCATATCGCGCGTGTTGGCAACGAAATTCAACGGCACGGTCGGCATGGGTTCATTCCGCGACAGCCTGGATCGCGACGCTGCGGATGGTCACCGGTTGCTTCAGCGCGTCGTTGTCCTGCGTCTCTCTCTTGTTTATGGCGCGGACGATGTCCAGGCCCTTGGTGATCTTGCCGAACACGGTAAACGAATCGTCCATTTGGGGCATGGCCTCGGCGGTGAGGTAGAATCGACAGGCTGCGGAGTTGTCATCGTAGCCACGGGCGGCACCGATTACGCCTTCCTCGTGGATGGCTTTTTCGTGAAGTTCGGGCTTGAGCCAATACCCGATGCTACCGCTGCCGAACTCACCCGTGCCGCGCGGACAGCCGGTTTCGATGTAAGCGACGGTCTGATCTTCGACTTTGCGATTGATGCTGTAGTAAAAGCTCATGCCGTCGAAGTAACCGGTTTTGGCAAGACAGATAAAATTCCGCACATGGTTCGGGGCGGCACGGTGGTTGAGGTCGATTCGCACGTCGCCCATGTCGGTGGTAATGACCGCCTGGTATTTAATTGGTAGGCCGCCATCGTTTTTGAAGGACAGCTTATCCCACATCCCGTTTGCGATGGCCTCATAGATGCGCACGACATTCTTGCCCGTATGTGTTTTATCGGGTGGTCGAAGCTCGCGCTCCGGAGCGGGGTCGTGGATGACCGCGTTCTCAAAGGGCAGCATGTCGGGCAACTTGGTTAACGAAGCGAGATGAGCCTGGATGGTCTTCTCGTTGTTATCTTTATCGAAGCCTACCTGAACGCCCGATTTTACCTTGTTGTTCTTGTTTGCCGGGTCGTCGTCCTTATTGCAGCCGACCAGCACCAACGAAAGCATGGCGGTGATTCCGAGAGTGTACTTGAAGTAGGTGTACATGCGATGCGTCATGGGAAGCTCCTCGTTTCTCCGCTTGCGGCTTAGCGCTCGAAATATTCCACGCGAGCGCTATGGCGCAGGGGGAAATACCATTGGGGCATTTCGCGCGTGGCGCGGTCTTATAGTCAATCATTGGCGTGGGGTCAACCCGTGTTTTCGTTTGACCAAGTAACGTGAACCGCTAGAATAAGGCCATTTCCCTGTCTTGCGAAAGCGTGTCCATGAAAGAAGATGATTTCGCATCGGTGATTGGCGCCGTGTTCTCGTTCCTGGTGCCAGTGGGCGTCTACTGCTTTCTGCTCGCCGTAATCAATCGTCGAACGACGCCGTTGCTCGTGCAGGGCACATGGGATATGGTCGGGTTGTTCTTCGCCTCATCAGGATTCCTCTTCGTTACCGCGCCTTTGCTGTTTCAGCAGTATTACATTCGCGCGTTGGCCGATGTCGGTGGCGAAGCGTTTCAGGATATTTGGTTTCGGTATTGGCTGCTCAGCCTCGCATACTACGTGACCGTGATCGTCATCGGTGGCGTCGCGATTCTCTGGCGAAGTGACAAGTCAGCGATCTACAATGTCGATCCGGACCAGTTCGGCAAGCGATTTGAGCAGGCCGCGGCTTCGATGGGCATGGCCGTGGAGTCGCACGACAGCCGAATGATTCTGAAGCCCGCGCCGTCATCGATCGCCGATGGTGCTAAGATGAACGGCGAGACGAGCCTGTCGTTGCCACGAACCGAGGATGGTCACGCGGAGCTTGTCGTCGAGCCGTTTCCCGCGATGTATCATGTAACGCTGCATTGGCGCGAGGCAACGAGCGGTATTCGCGAGCGTTTTGAAGCGGAACTCGACAAAAGCCTTGCCGACGCGGCACCCGTGGAGAACACGGCATCCGGCTGGTTCTTCAGCATCAGCGGATTGGTGTTCGGTTCCGTTACGATGGTCTGCATCGTCCTGGCGCTGCTGACGTTTCTGCCGCGGCGATGACGATGGAGATTTGCGTTTCCCGCTTGCCGTTCTGCAATCGGAGCATCGCATGCGAGTGCTAAACGTCAAGCAGAGAACATCAAACGCCGAACCTCGCCTTTTTGGATATTGTCCCTTTTGGCATGAATGCTAACAAAATGATGGATGCGCATACTCTCGAATTGCTCGAATTTCACAAAATACGCGAGCTAGTCGCCGGCTATGTGTATTGCTCTCTGGGGAAGGAAATCGCGCTGATTGCGGAGCCGAGCGCGAACGTGGAGAGCATTCGTGCCGAACTGGAACTCGTGAGCGAGATGGTTGACGTACTGGGCAACGGTCAATCGCCGCCGTTCGCAGGGTTGAAAGACGTGCGCATGCTGGCCCGCCGCGCCGCCATCGGTGCTATGCTGAGCACCGAGCAACTACTCGACATCGCCGGCGCGTTGACGTGCACGGGGCATATGTATCGCTGGCGCATGCGGTTGCATGATCGCCATCAGCGATTAATTGCTTTGTTGCAGCCGATCGAAGACCTCGGCCAGGTCGCCAAATCGATCGCCGGTCGCATCGATAGTCGCGGGCATATCCTTGACAGTGCCAGCCCCGAGCTTGCTCAGGTCCGTCAGAAGATAATTGAGACTGATGAGAAGGTTCAGAACCGCATCAAACATCTCCTCCGCGATCCGGAAATTCGCAAGATTCTTCGCTATCCCAACGCCACCGTCGATGGCGACCGCTATGTGCTGCCGGTCTCCGTGAACTTTCGGCACAAACTGGCGGGTGTCGTCCATCGCACCAGCAGCACGGGCGAGACGATTTACATCGAACCGGCGGAGATCGCCTATCTCGGCGCCGAGCGGGTGATCTTGAAAGGCGTGGAGGATCGCGAGGAAAAGAAGATTCTGCGGGCGTTGACAGCGGAAGTCGGCCGCGTCGCCAGACCGTTGGGCATCGGCATCGAGACTATGGCGAAGCTCGACTATGTCACGGCGAAGGCGAAATATGCCCTCCACTTCTCTCTCGTCTGTCCCGGCATGAACACCGATGGTCGACTGTGGCTGCGTGAAGCCAAGCATCCGCTGCTCATGAAGTTGTTCCGCGACGAGCCGTGGGAGCCAGGGGTCAGGAGTCAGGACTCAACCATCAAGAATCAAGAATCGGGAGGCGAGCCTGGCGAGGTCCGATCTGTGGTTCCAATTGATGTGCGGCTTGGGCAACCATTCAATATACTCGTCATCACCGGGCCCAACACGGGTGGCAAGACGGTAACGCTGAAGACCGTCGGCTTGCTCTCGCTCATGGCACAAGCAGGTATGCACATTCCCGCGGGGCAGGGCAGCAACCTTCCCGTGTTCAACCATGTGCTTGCCGACATCGGCGATGAACAGTCGCTTGAACAATCGCTCAGCACCTTTAGCGCGCATATCTCGCGTATTGCCTTTATCCTTAAAACCGCCGATGCCAAGAGCCTTGTCCTGCTCGATGAAGTCGGCGCCGGCACGGACCCCGTCGAGGGTGCGGCACTTGGCCGAGCGATTCTCGATGAACTCGATATACTCGGCTGTCGCGCCATGGTGACGACGCACTTGGGCGATCTCAAGACTTATGCATTCCACAACGAGCGTGCCGAGAACGCCGCGGTCGAGTTCAACATCGAGACCCTGCGGCCGACCTATCGCTTGCACATCGGGCAGTTCGGTATGTCGAACGCCTTGAAGATCGCTCGGCGGTTGAATCTGCCGCACGAACTGCTGAAGCGTGCTTATGAGTACCTCGACAAAGGCCAACGGGGCGCGCCGGAAATGGAGCAACTTCAGAAGCAACGCGAGGAAGCGGAGAAGGCCCGGAACGAAGCGCTCGAAGCCCAGCATGACGCCCACAAGCAGCGCGACGAATATGTCGCTCGCGTTGCCGAGATTGAACGCATGCAGCGTGAAGCCGAGGCGATGCTGCAGTGGCGTTCGAGCCTTACGCCTGGGGCGATCGTTTGGGTTCCGAAATACGACAAACACGGCAAGATCGTTCGCAACGACACCAAGCGAAGCAGCGTGATAGTAAGCCTGGGAATCGGCCAGTGGGAAGTCGCGTTTGTGGAGATATTTCCGGAAAAGCAGCCGAAAATGTGATGCAAGCCCAAGGGCGAGGCACTCCGAACCCTCGGGATTCTGGTCAAGCGGTCCCAGAGGTTCGGAGTACCTCATTTCTGTACTTAAGGAAAATCCACAACTCTTGAATGTGGTGTATACTATCCACAAACCCCTGGCCGCGCATGCCGATCACCGCGAGTCTCCCTGCCATTATGGATACCGTCACGCAACCCAATTCCAGCTATCGCACGAACCGAGGGCGGTCTGCGCCGCTCGGTGCCACGCCGCTCGCCGATGGTGTGAATTTTGTCCTGATGTGCCGACACGGAACGGCGGTTCATCTTGTTCTGCAGGCGTTCGACAGCGATCACATCCTTGCGGAAATCTCGCTAGACTATCGCAAAAACCGCACTGGCGATATTTGGCATATTCACGTCGCCGACCTGCCGAAAGTTTTTCGCTACGGCTGGCGCGTCGATGGTCCGGTCGGCGGCGGGCATCGCTTTGATCCGAATCTCATTCTGCTCGATCCAAGTTGCACCGCCATCTCCGATGGCGTCCACTGGGGCTGCAATGGGAATTACTTCAACGGGGGCAACCAAGCACGAGGAACCCATCGCCGCAGCTTGTTCTATCGCCGGCCTTATGATTGGCGCAAGGACGAACCGATAGTCACGCCAATCGAAGATTCGGTCATATACGAACTTCACGTGCGCGGGTTCACGGCAAGTACAACTGCCATGGTTTCCAAGCCGGGTACGTTCCTGGGGTTGGTAGAGAAAATTCCGTATCTGCGTCAGCTAGGTGTGACAGCGGTTGAGTTGCTGCCCGTGTTCGAGTTTGACGAGGACGATTGCGTCTTCGTCAATCCGCTGACCGGCGAGAACTTGAAAAACTTCTGGGGCTACAACAGCATCGCCTTCGCCGCTCTCAAGGCTGCCTACGCCCACGCCGGAGCGCAGCACGACCAGGTGTACGAATTCCGCGATATGGTTCGCTCGTTTCATGAGGCCGGCATCGAAGTCATCCTCGATGTGGTCTTCAACCACACGGGCGAAGGCGACGACCGTGGCCGCACCTACTCCTTCCGCGGACTCGACAACGAGCTTTACTACCTTCTCGGCCCGAACGGCAATTACCTCAACCTCTCAGGTTGTGGCAACACCGTCAACTGCAATCACCCGATCGTGCGCGAACTGATCCTGACCTGCCTGCGTTTCTGGGTCGGCGAGATGCACGTCGATGGCCTGCGTTTCGATCTCGCCTCGGTCTTTGGGCGCGATCGCAAGGGCAACGTCATCATCGATCCGCCGATCGTTGAGATGATCTCGGAAGACGGCCTGCTGCGCGAGACGAAACTGATCGCCGAGCCGTGGGACGCCGCCGGTTTGTATCAGGTCGGTAGCTTCCCGACGTTCGGCGCCCGCTGGTCGGAATGGAATGGCCGATACCGCGACGACGTGCGCCGATTTTGGCAAGGCGAATCCGGCATGGGCGGGGCCTTGGCGACGCGCATCTGCGGCAGCTCCGATTTATATCAGCATTCGGGCCGGCTGCCGAGCCATTCGCTCAACTTCATTACCTGTCACGATGGCTTCACGCTCTGGGATTTGGTGTCATACAACCACAAACACAACGAAGCCAACGGCGAACGCAATCGCGACGGCATGGACGAAAACCATTCGTGGAACTGTGGCACCGAGGGCGTGACTCATGACCCGGAAATTCTCCGACTGCGCCGACGCCAGGCACGAAACCTGCTCACGACGCTGATGATCTCGCAAGGCGTGCCGATGTTGCTCGGCGGCGATGAATTTCTGCGCACCCAAAAAGGCAATAACAACGCCTGGTGTCAGGACAACGAGCTTAGTTGGATCGATTGGCGTTTGCGCGAGTCGCACGCCGATTTTCTCCGCTTCACCACCATGTTGATCGCGCTGCGCAAACGTCATCCGGCATTGCGGCGACGGACGTTTTTCAAGGGCACGGGACCGGACGGGTTGCAGCGTCCCGACGTGATTTGGCATGGCGTCGAGCCGTTTGCACCGGACTTTTTCGCCGGTAGCCGAACGCTTGCATTCTGCCTGGACGGCATGCGGACCGGCCGTGAACCCGATCGTGATTTCTACGTCGCCTGCAACGCTTGGATTGAGCCGATCGCGTTCCGCATCCCGCGTTCGCCGAACGGTCAACGCTGGCGGCGCACTATCGACACGTCATTGCTGTCGCCGCTGGACATCGTTGGCCTGGACGAAGGCTCGGTGATTCTTGCCGAATCGACAATCCATGTCGCGCCGCATTCGATGATCGTGTTGATAGCGGAAGCCAGTTAGTACTACAGCGCTGAGTCGTAGGTCAGGCTTTTCAGCCTGACGTATTTTGGCAAACTTCGATGAAATGCGTCAGGCTGGAAAGCCTGACCCACAGAGTTCGCCGTGTTTTGGATTTGGTTTTCGCGACCGCTTGTCATAGACTGCCTCATATCGTCATTGACAATCCGTTCACGTTTCGGAAAATCATTGCCATGTTGAAACATTGGATGCTCGTCGCCGCCATGATCGGCGTGCTGTTGTCGATGAATTTGTCATCGCAAGCAGGCGAGAAAAAGAAGTCCGAGCGGGCGAAGAAAGTCGAGGCCGTCTTTGGCAAGGACGACGAACTCAACGCCAAGGATTCACGCGATACACATCGCGCACTCAAGAAGTCGCCTTGCAAGACCTATGCCGTGAAATTGACCAAGGACATAGTCTACCAAATCGATCTCAAGAGCAAGGACTTCGACGCGATCGCTCGGATCGAGGATCCCAAGAGCAACCAGGTCGCCTTTAACGATGACGCACTGGACGGAAAGGGTACCGACGCTCGACTGTTATTGCGCCCGGATGCCGACGGTGAGTTCACGGTCGTCGCCACCAATCGCGATGGCAAGGCCGGCAAATTTTCAGTCGCTGTTGTCGAGCGCCCCGACCTGAAGAGCGCGAGCATCTATCCAGAGAAGTCGATCGCATTGAAATGGCAAGCCGGCAAAGTAAAACACGCCGGCAGCTTCATGGAGCAGGATGGCCTTGTCTTCAGTAAACACTACAAGGCGTTCACGCTCAACCTCGAAAAAGGCAAAGCCTATCGCATCGAACTGCAAAGTGGCGATTTCGACGCCTTCCTTGTTCTCGAAGACCCTAACGGCAACATCATCGCCCAGGACGACGACAGCAGTGGCGGTGTAAACGCACGCATCACGTTCACGCCCGAGGCTGCTGGACTCTATCGAATTATCGCCACCACGGCGACGGCTCGGTGCGTTGGCGGGTTCGAGATATTGGTCAGTGGTCCGTAGCGAATCACCGCAAGCGGCAGAACGGTAACGTTGCCGCTCGCTTCCCCATTCAGGGTTATCGCAACACGTTTTTGCCTTGGAGGTTCATCATGCTTCGCAACGCGCTGGTTGTGCTATTCACACTTACTGTTGGATTTCCCGAATCAACATTGGCCGACGACAAGGACAAAGTCCTGTTTGGCAAGGTCGATTCCCTCGTCGAATCGGATAGCAAGGACACCAAGCTGAAAGCCTCGCGCAGCAAGACCTACACGGTCAAGCTGGAAGCAGGCGTCGCGTATCGCATCGATCTTTCCAGCAAAGACTTCGACACCTTCCTTCGACTCGAAAGCTCCACCGGCAAGGAAGTCGCCTTCAATGATAATTTCGCGGCCAAAAGCCTTGACTCACGCATTATCTTCATGCCTGGAAAGTCAGGCGAATTCAAGTTGATTGTGACTGCGTTCAAGGCGGCGGCCACGGGCAACTTCGTCCTGGAGATGGTCCGCGCCAGCGATGCCGAGGCCGTTGACGCACGCATCGATAATCAAATCGAAACCTTTGCGATACTATCTCAAGCCGATCGTAAGCAAGTTATCCTCGCAGTTACCAAGAAACTCCACGACAAAGGCGAGAAGCTGGCTCAAAGCGATGGCATGCGAGCTTTCAAACTTGGCATGGAACTCGAAATCGAAGACCTGAAGTTGGCACGCGAATCGTACAAGGAGTTCGCTAAAGCTTTCGCGGCCGCTGAGAACGAGCGGATCGCGTCATTCGGCAAGTTCTTCGAGGGGGCCTTGAAGAATCTCGACAAACTCGGCAAGGAAATCGAAATCGCCGGCAAGACCACCGAAGGCAAAGAGTTTGACCTGAAAAACCTCAAAGGCAAAATCGTTCTCGTCGATTTCTGGGCCACTTGGTGCGGACCTTGCCTGAGTGAAATTCCAAACATGGTCAGCGCGCACAAGAAATATCACGGCAAGGGCTTCGAGATCATCGGTCTGAGCTTGGATCGCGATGAAGACAAATTGAGCAAATTCATGGAAGTTCGCAAGCTGCCCTGGACGAGCATCAATATCGAAGACAGCCGAAAGTGGGCGACGAAGTACGAAGTGCGAGCGATCCCGCATGCCGTCTTGGTCGATCGCGATGGCAAGGTGGTGTCGTTCCGCGCCCGCGGGCCAATGCTCGAACGGTTACTGGAACGAATGATTGACGTAAAGAAATAGCAGCGTGATCGGCGTTTTCCGCTTGCGGCTTAGCGCTCAAGTGAATCCCCAGCGAGAGTCCATTGGCGCGGGCGGAGAATTATTTTCAATACGGGTATGCTCGAAAGTTGGACGTGGGCGACCGGAAGTTCATTGGGAAGATGCGGAACGATTGCGGGCTGGTTGGGCTTTCCTTCAGGCCGCTGCTTGGGCGAATCACGCCGCCGATGCCGATCAATTCTGGATGGCGGGCGAGTTTGTCCGCGAAGACTTCGACATCGCGAAGGACCTGATCGAGGCGAGGCAGGATGCGCGTAACCATATACGCTGAGTCGTTGAGGTTGTTGTAGAGCGACGGGTCCAGCAACAGTTTTTGGAAAGTGCCTTCATTTCTTCCAACGGCATGGATTAGCTCTCGCACATCTTTGAGCGTAGCATTCAGGCTCTCGCTGCTTTCCTCGACATTTTTCAGGATTGTCGGGCCGCGCTCGCCGACAGGCTTGAGCACTTTCTGTAGATCGGCCAAGGCACCGTCGGCTCGCTTTAACGATTCCGTCACCTGCTTCACAGTCACGCGGCTATCTTTCACAAGTTCGCCGGCTTCCTTGGCAATCACATCGAGTTGCCCGCTGGCGGTTTTCACGTTTCTCAAGATGTCGCGTATGGATTTTTGATTGTCATCGCCGAAGAGTTCGTTGATGCGTCGAAGCGACTCGTCCATGCGTTCGAGGGATTTTACGATTTTGTCTTCGTTGGTTCGCAGGAGCACATCGACGCGCTCGCCAACTCTGCCGAAGTTGCGTGCGGTGATCTGGATTTCGTCATTGGTTCTGCGGAGTTCGGGCCCGACGTCGTGCGCGAACTTGCCGACTTGGCGAAATTCCTTGAGCGTCTCCTCGATCACAGGACCGAGCTTGTCGATGCGTTGAAAGACCTTGCGAACTTCGATTAGGGCGTCATGAACCGGCTGCACGAGGTCCGAGGTTTTTTGCACAAGCGAACTGGGATCGAGAGGCGTCAGACCGACGATGACGGAATCAGGTTCGACGGGAGTCGGGTCGTCTTTCGTGGCGTCATCGGGTGGAACAAAGGCGATGGTGGCGTCACCGCCGATCAGGCTTTGCTGGAGAGTCGGGCGGTCGCCTTTACGGAGGTAGTAGTTCTCGTCGATGCGAATGAAGATATCGACTTTGCCTGTATCGAGGTTGAGTTTAAGCCCGCGAACCTCGCCGATGCGTACGCCGGACCGTCGAATGGGAGTGCCGGGCGCGATGCCCTGAGCGCTGGCGAACTGAACGGTGTAGTTTGTGGTTCGTTTGAAGTAATTGGGGAAACCGCCGAACAAAATGATCAGCACCGCCAGCAAGATGAGGCTTGCGAGGACAAAGACGCCGAATCGGAAGCGGAGGGCCTGGTCGTTCATGGGAGATACTCGTTGGCAATTCCTGTTGGAGCGCACGGTGAATTTTCAAGCGGGATTCGCAGTCATTTCAAGCATGCGTTCGCGGGCTTGACCTTCAACAAACTGCTGCACGCGCGGGTCGGGGGCGGTCTTCAGGCTGTCGGGCGGACCATCGTAGAGAATCTGCGAGTCACCTGGATTGAGTCGCGATAACGGATGCAGCATGACGACACGGTCGGCCACCTTGAACACGGTTTTCATCTCATGCGTGACGACGATGCTGGTCACGGGATTGCGTTGGCGAACTTGCAGAATCAACTCGTTGATGACGTCGGTCATGATCGGGTCAAGCCCGGTTGTGGGTTCGTCGTACAGCATCACCTCGGGGTTAAGCGCCAGCGCCCGCGCGAGTCCGACACGCTTGCGCATGCCGCCGGAAAGCTCCGCCGGCTTTTTTGACTCTGCGTTTGCAGGCAGGCCGACCTCCTGGAGGCGTTTGCGCACGATATCGCGGATATCCCCTTCACTCATTCTCCGCTGTTCGCGCAAACCGAAGGCCACGTTGTCGTATACATTCATGCTGTCGAACAACGCGGCGTTTTGAAAGAGAAATCCAAAACGCAGCCGTTGTTGCGTAAGCTCGCGATCGGGCAATTCGGAGAGGTTGTGCCCATCGAACGTCACTCGCCCAGACGAGGGATAAAGGAGGCCAATCATGAGTTTAAGGAGCACCGTCTTGCCGCACCCGCTTTCGCCGATGATGGTGATCGTCTGCCCGCGCGCGATATCGAAGCTGATGTCCTGGAGCACCCGGTGTTGGTGGAACTCCATTGTCAGGTGCTGAAATGAAATCAGTGGTTGGTCGCTAGCGGTGGTCATTGTGATCGACGAATCAAGGTTTGGCGGTCAAAAGAAGGAACGTCCGATGCCATGCAGTATAAAACGATCGTGCACCGTTAGCAGGAATATCGCGAGGAAGAAATCGAGCACCAGGATGACAACGAACGAGGCCACAAACGCTTCCGTTGCGGATCGGCCGACGCCTTCGGCCCCGGGCTGACCGTTGAGGCCGCGATGGCAGCTGATTAAGGCAATGGAACAGCCGAAAAAAAATGCCTTGATGACGCCCATGGCGACATCCCACATGCTTACGTAACTCTCGCTGTGCGCCCAGTAGAAGTGGGCCTCGACGCCGTACAACCGCGTGCAAATAAACGCCCCGCCCATGATGCCCATGAAGTCGGCCATCACCGTCAGGAGCGGAATCAACAAACCACAAGCAAGCAAGCGTGGCACGACGAGGTAGTGGTATGGATGAGCGCCGAGGCACGACAGTGCGTCGATCTGCTCGGTGACGCGCATAGTTGCGAGTTCCGCCGCCATGGCGCTGCCGATACGTCCCGCGAGCATAGTCGCCGCCAGGACCGGGCCGAGTTCACGAACGACGGTGATGTTGATCATCGATCCGAGGCGTGTCGCCATGCCCATCTTGTTGAAGACGTTGAACATCTGGACGGCCATCACCATGCCGATAAACATGCCGGTGATAGCAACGACAGGCACCGAGCGAACGCCCACGAGATAAAAGTTGGGCAGAATTGTGCCCGGCGCGGGACGTCGGCGAATCATCCAGCCGAGCGTTTGCAGCGAGAAAATCGCGAAGTCGCCAAGCAACGTCATCGCGCTGACGGCAACAGCGCCAAGCGAAACGATGGGACCGGGAGTGTTCGGCCCTGCCATGGCCATGACGATGCTCCATCCTGGATGTGATGCGGTTGCGAAAATCCACCACACTCGGCATCGGATGCCAGACTAAGTGCTCATGAGGATATCGATGAGTCGATTCAGTTTGGCTGGAAATTCCGTTGAATCAATCCACCAAACCCGCACAATTGGTGTTTTGGTTATCCTCCGTATGCCAATTCTTCTACAGACGGAGTTCTTCGATCGAGTTGACCATTACTGCAGCCTTCCCAAGCTGGATCAATTCGTCCATCGACATCGACTGCAAGCGATCGACGACGGGAGTTGGCAATGGCCCAAACCGCTCTTCCATGAGAATACGCAGCATGCCGCGCTGGCCGTTCTCCAAGCCTTCCTGTCGGCCTTCCTGTCGGCCTTTGATAATACCGCGGTCATACGTTGTCAGATTCATCGCAGGTACTCCCGTTTGCTCCCTTGCGAGCATGGCATCGAATTCCGTCTTGAGCTGATCGTCAAGAGGCAGATAGGCCTCAACGCAGTACGGGCGTCGGTAAAACGGAGTTGGCCAAGGCCCACGGCCAGCGCGCATAACTGGGCAGTCTGAGGGACTTGCGCTATGGCAGCCTTCTCCATATCTGTGAGTCATGGCCATCGACTTGCTGTACGTCGCTTTCTGACATGCAGAGGT